>JAOACU010000386.1 GCA_026417715.1 Anaerolineae bacterium
TTGTGGCTCATCGGCAACGAACCTGATGTGAAATGGCAAGACAACGTTGAGCCCGTAACGTACGCGCGTTTGTATCACCGCGCGTATCGCGCGATCAAGGAGGCCGACCCGACCGCGCAAGTCGCTATCGGTGGTGTGACGCAACCATCGCCGTTGCGTTTGCGTTATCTCGATGCGGTGTTGGCGGCGTATCGCGCGCAAAATCAACGCGAGATGCCGATTGATGTGTGGAACGTGCACAATTTCATTTTGCGCGAAGAGCGCGGTTCGTGGGGCGTGGACATTCCGCCGGGATTCGCTGACGCGACGGGTGTGTTGTACGAGGTGGACGATAGTGGCAACCTCGATGCGTTTCGGCGGCAAATCGTTGCGTTTCGCGAATGGATGGCGGCGCGCGGTTTTCAAAACTATCCGCTCATCATTTCCGAGTACGGAATTCCGATGCCCGAAGATTACGGCTTTCCCGATGAGCGCGTGTTGAATTTTTTGATCGACACATTCGACTTTTTTCTGAACGCGCGCGATCCTGCGTTGGGCTATCCCGCCGACGATTATCGCCTTGTTCAGCGTTGGTGTTGGTACTCGCTCGACGATACGATGTATCCAACGGGACGCTTGTTCGATCCGCACACAGGCGCGCTGACGAATTTCGGCAAGGGCTTTGCCGAGTTCGTGCGCGTGCTGAGCGGGCGGTAAAGTTTACGTTTGAGCCGCTGTGAGGTATAATCAGCCAAAAGGAGGTGTGTGGATGAGTAAGACCTCGGTAAGATTCTTAGGACGATACATTGTATCTGATCCTCAAGTTTGTCATGGCAAGCCCACATTTCGCGGTACGCGGATTATGGTTGAGCAAGTGCTCAAGATGGTTGCGCGCGGAATGGCTTGGCAAACCATCATCGAAGAATGTCACCACAGCATTACCAAAGAAGCGATTGCCGAAGCAATCGAACTATCGGGCGAAGCGTTTCTCAAACATGCCGACGAATTTTCGCTTGAACCACTTGGCGTATGAACATTCTTGATGAAAACATTCTAGAAAGCCAGCGCCAACTCTTGTTGCGGTGGAAAATTTCATTTCGACAGATTGGATATGAAGTAGGACGAAAGGGAATGAGCGACGAGGAAATTATTCCCCTCTTACTTGCTCTACGCCAGCCAACTTTTTTCTCGATGGACAGCGATTTCTTCAAACGCGAATTGTGTCACAGCCGTTATGGGCTTGTTTATCTTGATGTTGATGATCTTGAGGCAGCGTTTTTCATTCGGCGGCTGATCTCTCATCACACATTCGATACCTATGCTAAACGTTTAGGAAGGGTTATGCGTGTATCAGCCGCTGGGATTGATGTGTGGCGTCTTCATAGCAAACAAGTGGAACGATTGTATTGGACAGATTGAGTTCGTCTTGATGTCCGCATGGTTTACTCTCCTCAAACAAGGTCTCGCGCGCACCTTGCCCGCAGATCGGATTGCGGAACAACGCAAATACAGTACGACGCGTGCCAATCTGCGCAACCTCCGTCCCTTTGTCCTTCGCCATTGGCGCAAGGGCGCGGTCGGCGCGCTGCTCATCCTAATTAACACCCTGTTGAGTTTCCCCGATCCACTGATTTATCGCTACATTGTGGATCAAGTGATTTTGGCGCAACAGTTGCATCACCTCGCGCTCGCGATTGTGGTTTTGCTTGCCCTTCAAGCGTTCGAGGTACTCTCAGGAATGTTGCGCCAATTTTATTTCGCGCGTTTTGAGCAAGACGTTCTACTCGATTTACAGCGCGATCTCTTGGATCACACGTTACGTCTTCCCAAAGCGTTCTTCGATGCCAAAGAGACCGGCTATTTGATGTCACGCCTGCTTACCGATGTGCAAGGGTTGCGCTGGTTTTTCTCCAGCACACTTGTTTACGTTGGTACAAACGCGCTCCAACTCATCGGTGGCACTCTTTTGCTGTTCTACCTCGAATGGCGACTTGCACTTGTGACGATTATACTTCTTCCCGCGCTCTACGTCATCGTCCGATTCTTTTCCGAACGCTTGCGCGTGCTCAGTCACCACACGATGGAGCAACAGGCGAATGTCACGCGCACGATGGAAGAATCGTTGGCGGCAAGTACGCTCATCAAATCGTTTGCGTCAGAAGCACGCACGGTGAATCGTGTGACGGAGCAATTGAACGCAGTTCGCCAAATCGTTTTGGAACAAGTGACCGTTGGTGCCGTAGCCAACGTCATCATCAGCGCGATGCCAGGACTCGCGCGCGTGATTGCACTTGGGGGTGGCGCGCTTTTGATCGTACACGGCGAATTCTCGTTGGGATCACTCATCGCGTTTCAAGCGTATCTCGGTTTTGTATACAGTCCCGCGATTTATCTGGCGCACGCGAATTTGCAATTGCAAAACGCGCGTGCCGCACTCGAACGCATCTCTGCGTTGTACGACATCGTGCCCGAAGAAAATCTCGGCGTGGGAAAGCACGTCGAACGTTTGCGCGGCGCAATCGAATTCAAGGACGTGTCGTTTTCGTACGATGGACGCGAGCCGATTCTTGCCGACGTGTCGTTTCGCATCGCACCCGGCGAAAAAGTGGCGATTGTCGGACCGAGTGGCGTGGGTAAGACGACGCTCCTCAGTTTGCTCTTGCGATTCTACCAACCGACGCGCGGTGAGATTTACTTCGATGACGTGCCTGCGCGCGAGTACGCTGTGAGCGCGCTACGCCAACG
>JAOACU010000387.1 GCA_026417715.1 Anaerolineae bacterium
GCATTGCATCAACGCAACGATCGCGCTCGAAGATCGCAACTTTTGGAACAACCCTGGTGTAGATTTGTACGCCATCGCGCGCGCGGCGTACGTCACCTTGCGCGGTCAACAGGTGCAAGGCGCAAGTACGATTACGCAACAGTTGGTCAAGAATGTTCTCATTCCACCGTCAGAACGTTTTGTGCGTAACCCCAGCGACTTTGCGACGTACAATCGCAAACTGAAGGAAATCATTCTCGCAACGGAAATCTCGCGGCGGTATGACAAGAAGCAAATCCTCGAATGGTACCTGAACGCGAACAACTATGGCAACTTGGCATACGGACTCCAAGCCGCCGCCGAAACATACTTTGGCAAGAATGTGCAGGACTTGGATTTGACCGAATGCGCGACACTTGCCGCCGTGCCGCAGTATCCACTCCTCAACCCGATTGACAATCCGCAAAAGGCGTTGGAACGTCGCAACATCGTACTCGACCAGATGTTGTTGCAGGGTTACATCACCGCCGACGAAGCCGTTGCCGCCAAAGCGCAAAAACTGCGCGTGACGCCCAAACGTTTCGACATTCGCGCGCCACACTGGGTCTTTTACATTCGCCGCCAACTCGAAGAAACCTACGGACCCGATTTGGTGTATCGTGGCGGGTTGAACGTGTACACCACACTCGATTACAACATTCAACAAATCGCCGAACAAGCCGCGCGCGCGCAAGTGAAAAAACTGATGGACGAAAAGCGCAATGTCACCAACGCATCGGTCGTGGTGATTCGTCCTAGCACCGGCGAAATCGTCGCGATGGTTGGCTCGGTGGACTATTTCAATCGCGACATTGATGGGCAAGTGAACATCGCGCTTGCGCCGCGTCAACCTGGTTCGGCGTTCAAACCGTTCACCTACCTTACCGCGTTTGCGCAAGGATACACCGCCGCGACGATGGTGATGGACGTGCGCACGGTGTTTGAAGACCCAGGCAACCCGCCCTACGTGCCCGAAAACTATAATCGCAAGTATCACGGTCCCGTACGTTTGCGCACTGCGCTTGCTTCTTCGTACAACATTCCTGCCGTCAAGTTGATTCAGATGGTCGGTGTGAAAAATGTCATCAACACCGCGCATCGTTTGGGCATCAACACACTGAATCGAGACAACTATGGTCTCGCGCTCACACTGGGCGGCGGCGAAACGACGTTGCTCGATATGACGTACGCTTACAGCGTGCTCGCCAACGAAGGTACGATGGCAGGTGTGCCCGTTGATCCTGAAGACCTTCGTCCCGGTTATCGCACCCTCAACCCCGTTTCGATTCTGAAAATCGTTGATGCCAACAACAAGACGCTGTACGAATTCAAACAGCCGCAACGCGTTCCTGTCGTCGCGCCGCAATTGACGTACCTCATCAGCGATATTTTGAACGATAACGTGGCGCGCACGCCCGCCTTTGGCTCGAACAGTGTGCTCAAGTTGTCGCGTCCTGCTGCTGTGAAAACCGGCACCACCTCCGATTGGCGCGACAACTGGACGATTGGCTACACGCCCGACTACGCCGTTGGCGTATGGGTGGGCAACGCGGACAATTCGGAAATGGAGCATATCAGCGGTGTGATGGGTGCCGCGCCGATTTGGCGCGAAGTGATGGAAAAAATTCACCAGACCTTGCCGATTCGTTGGTATCAGGAACCGCCGGGAATGGTACGAGTCGAAGTGTGCGCGACGAGTGGATTGTTGCCTACACCGTACTGTCCCGAGCGCGTCAAAGAAATTTTCATCGCGGGTACCGAACCCAAAACATTCGATAACATTTGGCAACCGTTCCGCATTCACAAACCGACAGGCAAACTCGCGACCGTGTACAGTCCACCCGATCAGGTGGAAGAAAAAGTTTTTCCGATTTATCCACCCGAAGCCGCTGACTGGGTGCGTGAGAACAAAATTCCACAACCACCCACCGAGTACGACACATCGAGTCGCGCCACAGCATCGGGTGGCGATGTGGCGATCACTTCACCTGCGCCGTACTCATCCATCGCCGGCACCGTCACGATTGTCGGCAATGTGCGCGTGGACAATCTCGCGACGTATCGGCTCGCGTACGGCAAGGGCTTGGACCCAACACAGTGGACACAAATCGGCACCGATCGTTCAGGTCGCGTGGACAATGGCTTTTTGGGACAGTGGGACGTGTCCGCGCTCGATGGTTTGTACACGCTCAAGTTGACAGCGGTCGAACGCAACGGCGCGCTGCGCGAAGCGGCGATTCAAGTCATCGTGGACAATCAACCACCGACGATCAAAATCATTCACCCCAAAGATGGCGCGATCTACAGTCCTGAAAAAGACGAGTGGGTTTCAATTAGCGTGGAGGCGGTGGACAATGCTTCGATGAGTCGCGTCGAATTCTATCTCGATGAAGGTTACATTGGCGCGACGACGGTCGCACCGTACAGTCGCAAGTGGACGATCAAAATGTCCGATCATTTGACGCGCACACTTGCCGCCGCTGTTGCCGTCACGCCGACGCGTCCCATCACCATCACGCGCGTCATCACGAATCCTGACAACACAGTGAGCACAGAACAACTCATCGGCACTGTTTCGCGTGTCACGACGACGGTGCCTGCGGTGAGTGCGGTCTTTACAACGGGGATGGTACTCATCTCCAACACGGTCAATGTGCCCGGCACACCCGGCTTTGTCGAATCGCACACCATCAGGGCAGTGGCGG
>JAOACU010000388.1 GCA_026417715.1 Anaerolineae bacterium
TACTAAACAGTGGTCTTTTTCAGAAGGTTTTGGTTTATTGCGATAAGCAAATTGTTATTGCCCTTGCATTTTTTCTGCCATTTCTTCATAATAAAATTATGCGCAAAGTTTTGGTGGTTATCTTGATTTTTTTAGGGGTTGTTTTGGCAGTGGAGGCAGGGTTTTTGCTTTTTGTCAAAAATCAGAAGAACACCGCCTCTCTCAACTCTTGTAGTTTCCCCCACGCCTGCGCCTGCTGATGAAAAGATGTTGGCGCAAAATTATGTTTGTATCGAATGTCTAACACCAAACCTCTTCCCATCACCTTTGACGATGTGCGTGCGGCGGCGGAACGTTTGCGCAGTGCCGCGAATCGTACGCCCGTGTTCACCTCGCGCACGTTCGATGCGCTCACAGGGCGCCAAGTGTTTTTCAAGTGCGAAAATTTCCAGCGCGGTGGTGCGTTCAAATTTCGCGGCGCGTACAATCGTCTGGTGCAACTGAGCACGGAGGAACGCGCGCGCGGTGTCGTCGCGTTTTCGTCGGGTAATCACGCGCAAGGCGTCGCGCTTGCCGCCAAACTCTTGGGCATTCCCGCGACGATTGTGATGCCGAACGATGCGCCGCGCATCAAACTCGAAGCGACGCGCGGTTACGGCGCGCACGTCGTTTTGTACGATCGTCTCACAGGGGATCGCGAGGCGATTGCGCGCGAACTCGTCGAGGCGCGCGGCGCGACACTCGTGCCGCCGTTCAACGATCCGCACATCATCGCAGGACAAGGCACTGCCGCGCTCGAACTGTTGACCGATGTGCCCGATCTCGACGCGCTCGTCGCGCCAGTGGGGGGTGGCGGATTACTTGCGGGGTGTGCCATCGCGGCGAAACACGTGTGCCCTTCGATTCAACTCTTCGGTGTGGAAGCGGAAGGTGCGGACGACGCTAAACAATCGTTGCAACGTGGCGAAATCGTGCACATTCCACCGCCCACGACCATCGCCGATGGCATTCGCACGCAAGCACTGGGCACGCTCACGTTTCCGATTCTGCGCGCGCTGTTGAGCGACATCGTTTTGGTGAGCGATGCGGAAATTCTCGACGCAGTGCGTTTCGCGCTCACGCGATTGAAAATCGTCGTCGAGCCGACAGGCGCGGTGCCAATCGCCGCTGTGATGCAAAATCGAATTCCGTCGAGTTGCAAACGCGTCGGCATCATCGTCAGTGGTGGTAACATCAGCGATCAAGTGTTGCACGATCTCACTCACGAGGATTGACGTGATTCGATTCTTCATCTGTGTCCTCGCGTGCCTGACCGCGTGCGCGACACCGACGTCCACACCAACACTTGTGCCGACTGCCACACCCACCGCAACGCACACGCCGACCGCGACACCAACGTTGACGCCAATGCCGACACTTACGTTCACGCCGACGCGCACACTGCAACCGAGTTTGACAGCCACGCGCACACGCACGCGCACACCGACTGCCACGCGCACACCCAGCGGTCCCACGCCCACGCCGAGTGCCGCGCAAATGTGCGCGCAAATGATCGGCAAGGTGCCAGCGGAAATCTACGTCCTGTACTTGTATCCCGAAGGCGAATTGATTTGGGACAACGAGCCGCACTATTTTCGTTTGGGTTTGTGCAACACGAACGCGCCACCTGCCGCGCCGCAAGGCAAATACAAACTTACGTTTACTTTTCCATCATCAAGTAGCGGCTCGACCGAAAGCAAACCGTCGCCTGCCGAACTCAAACCAGGGTTCAACGAGATTCGCGTGGGACCTTGGATTCCGGGTTTGGAGAATCACCTTTCGCGATGCGCCGCGCGCGCAAACGCCGTGACGCGCGTCACCTACAACGATATTCCCGCTCCGTTCTATCGCGTGCTGATGTGGCACGATGGCAAGGATCACATCGTCTTGCCAATCAAGTGTGGAGGAAGTTTCCCGTAACTTGGTAGGACAAGTTTTAGACTTGTCCTACATTTTTTACAACACCATCTTTTCGCTGGTCTTGAACTCGCGATCCACGCGAAACGGATTGTCAACGTTCTTGCCCACGAGTACATCCACGAACAAGCGCGCGCCTGCCGCGCTCATCATCACGCCGTGTCCACCGTACGCGCAGTTGAGCCACAACCCTTCGATGTGTGTCGCGCCGATGAGTGGATTCGCATCGGGCGTTTCGGTGTATTGCCCAGCGACGAGACTCAAATCGGTGCGTTTGAGATGCGGAATGATGTCGTTCCAAAACGGCGTCACGCGCGCGACACCATCGAGAACGAGCGCGGGAAATTCCCAATCGGTGGGAACATACTCCAGCGGTTCGCTCGGTGGTTCGGGACGCGACCAACCAAAGACCGCGCCTTGTCCTTCGGGACGCCAATGCGCGCTGGTGTCTGCGTCCACGACCATCGGCGCGTCGCGCGGAATGAGCGGGTGTTTCCCCAACGTGAGTTGATGGCGACGAATGTTTTGCAGCGGCAGTTCGATGCCCGCCATCTTGGCGAGTGGCGCGGCGAACGGTCCCGCGCAAATGACCGTGCGCGCGGCGTAAATTTTTCCGCGCGATGTCACTACTCCCTCGATGCGTTCCCCCGCGCGACAAAACTCAACGACCGTCGTGTCCACAAAAAATCGCGCCTCGCTCGCGCGTGCATAGCCGTACGTTAGTTCGTGCGCCGAAAGCCAACCATCGCGCTGACGAAACGTCGCCGCGGTCACTTCGGGCG
>JAOACU010000389.1 GCA_026417715.1 Anaerolineae bacterium
GGTCTCACTGTCACACTGTCTCACTGTCACACTGTCTCACTGAATACTAATCACTGACTTGACATTCGTTCCGTCTTCCATTCGCGCAAATGCTTCGCGCCATTCGGTCAACGGATACACACCACCGATGATGGGTGCAAGGTTGATTTGTCCACTGGCGAGCAAACGCAAGACACGCTCCCACGTGGCGTAGGTGTGACTGAACGCGCCTTGCACGGTCACGGCTTTGGCGACAATCGGATCGAGCGATGCGTCGAGTGGTTGCGGTCCCCACCCGATTTTTGTGATCGTGCCGTTGGGACGCACGAGTGCCATTGATGTTTTGAACGCCGCGCTAACGCCGGTGCAATCCACAACGACATCCGCGCCGAATCCATCACCCAACGATTGGATGAGCGCGCGCGGGTCTTCGCGTTGCACATTGAGCGTGTGCGTGGCGCCAAGTTGTCGCGCGATGTCCAAACGGCGCGCGTCAACATCCGTGCCCAGCGCGACGATGGGATGCGCGCCGTGCAGTTTGGCGATTTGCAACGCCATCATCCCGATTGCGCCAACACCTTGAATGACGACACAATCGCCCGGCTTGAGACGCGTTTTCTCGACGAGCGCGTTGTAGGCGACGCAAATCGGCTCGGTGAGCGCGGCGTGTTCAAACGAAACAATGTCGGGAAGGCGGTGCAGAATTTGCGGGCGCACTGCCACATAGCGCGTCATCGCGCCGTCAATCAGCGCGCCAAAGCCACGCCGACTGGGACACAAGTTATAGTTGCCACTGCGACAGTACACGCATTCGCCGCAAATTTCGGCGGCAGTTTCGCACGCCACGCGCTCACCCACCTGAAAACCATTCACGCGCGCGCCGACTTGGGCAACCACGCCACAAAACTCGTGACCCAGCACCACCGGCAATTTGACTTGCCACGATTGATGGTCACGCCACATATGCACATCACTCCCGCACACCCCCACTGCTTTTACTTCGATGAGCACTTGGTCGGGTGTGATGTGCGGTTCGGGAATATCACGCACTTGCACTGCGCCGTCTTGGCGCGCGTATTTTACAACGGCTTGCATTGTCACTCCGTTAGAATGAGCCAATGAACCAATGAGCCAATGAGCCAAAAGGATTTTCGATTTTCGATTGGCGATTTGCGATTGGCGATTGAGAGCACAATCTGCAATCTGAAATCTGCAATCGAAAATCGTTCGGCGGTCAGCCGTCAGCGGTCGTCCTCCGTCCCTTTGCTCAGGGCAAACCTTTGGCTCATTGGTGCATTGGCTCATTGGCTCATTGAAAGTATTTTGCGCGCATTTTCTTCAAAAACTCGATGGACTCGCGCATTTCGTCCATTCCGTTCATTCCATCTTCGATGCTCACCCAGCCCTGATAATTCACGCTCTTGAGAATCTGAAAAATTTTGTCGTAATCGTTCAACCCCTTGCCCGTAACGCCGTGCACCAAGCCCTTGGGATAGCCGAGCGTGCCATCGGCTTGGCGCATATCTTCGAGCCGATAGCCGGGTTCAAGGTAACGATCGCTCGCGTGCATCGTCTTGACGCGATGTTTTACCGCCTCAAGCAATTCGATGGGGTCATCGCCCGCAACCAGCGCGTTCGATGGATCGTACTGCACGCCAAAGTATTCCGTGTCGTCAATCGCATTGACGATTTGCAGGAACACGTTCATCTTTTGCGCGAACTCGCGATACTGCCAATACCCGTCCTTGAAATGATTTTCCATCGTGAGAATCACGCCGTATTCGCGCGCAACGGGCAACAGCGCGCGAATACACTCGACGACCCATTCAACACCTTGCGCAATGCTCACTTCGGGGTATGCTTGCCCGCTGAGCACGCGACACGCCGCGCCACGTCCACCGAGTCGCCGCGTGATGCGAATCATTTCGATTTGCTTTTCGACTTCGCGCTTGCGTTCGTCAGGATCGGGATGCGTAAAGTTGGGCGAGTAGCACAGCATCGGCATTGCATAGCCCGCACGCTGAATCGCTTCGCCAACGCGATCAATGTACGCGTCGTCTAGCGACTCGAAAAAGCCCGAATACATTTCCAGACCCTCTGCACCCAACGACTTGGACATTTCGATCCAATCGAACACGGTCATCGTCTTGCGAACGCAGATGTCGTCGAGATAACATTTGGGGAAGGCGGAGATGTGCATAGTGACCTCTGGCGTATTGCGTATTGCGTATTGCGTAGTGCGTATTGCGTAGTGCGTAGTGCATAAAAACGGAATACGCAATACGCAATATCAAATTTTCCTACAACTCGCGCGCACAATCAACTGCGCTTTGAGGAACACATCGGGTAGCGGTTGCGTATCGGCGTGCGCAGACTTGCGTTCGAGGGCAGTGCGCAAGGTGTTCACGGCGGCATCGCACAGTTCGGGAATCGGCTGGCGAATCGCTGTGAGCGCAGGTGTAATGAGCGCGTGCCAAGGACTGTCGTCGAACACGACGAGTGAAACATCACTGGGGTAACGCAAGTACTGCTCTTGCAATGCCTCAAGCACGCCGAGCGTGAGCGTAACGTTCGTGGCGATGATCGCCGTGACCCAAGGATGCGTCGTCAGCAAACGATGCGCGGTCTGGTGCGCCGCTTCGACAGCGTAATCGCTGACGCAAATCAACGATTCATTCACAGGCACGTTGTGATCGCGAAACGCCTGACGATACCCTTCGAGGCGACCCACAAC
>JAOACU010000390.1 GCA_026417715.1 Anaerolineae bacterium
GCAACAACACAGGTTCGGCGATTTTCCCAAACTGAACAAGCATCTCATCGAACTCGCGCGTGAACTCGATTTGCCCCTCGTCGCAACGAACGACGCGCACTATTTGCGCGCCGAAGATGCCGGCGTGCAAGACATTCTGTTGTGTATCCAAACGAATACCACTATCACCACGTCCAAACGAATGCGAATGGAGGGCAACGATTACTACTTGCGTTCCTCCGAAGAGATGTACGCGCTCTGGCACAAAGTTCCCGAAGCGCTCACCAACACACTGGCGATTGCCGAACGTTGCAACGTTGACCTAGATTTCAAGGGGTATCATCTCCCGCACTTTCCCGTGCCCGAAGGATTTACTCCCGCCACATATTTGCGTCACCTGTGCGAAGAAGGATTTAAGAAACGTTATCCCGATGGCAACCCGACGGCGCGCGCGCGCTTGGAGTACGAACTCGGTGTCATCCACGCGATGGGATTCGATACGTACTTTTTGATTGTGTGGGACTTGGTGCGCGCGGCGCGCGAGCGTGATATTTGGTTCAACGTACGCGGTTCCGCCGCTGGTTCGATTGCCGCGTATTGCGCGGGCATCACCAATCTCGATCCACTCAAACACAACTTGATCTTTGAGCGATTCCTCAATCCCGGTCGCGTTTCGATGCCGGACATTGATTTGGATTTCCAAGACGATCGCCGCGCCGAACTCATCGAGTACACGATTCAAAAGTACGGCAAAGACAACGTCGCGCAAATCATCACGTTTGGCACAATGGCGGCTAAAGCCTCCATTCGCGACGTGGGACGCGCACTCGATTATCCACTCAACGAAGTGGATCGCATCGCCAAGATGTTGCCAACAGGACCGAACGTCAAGATAGACGAGTGTCTCGAAAAAATTCCGGAATTTCGGCAAGCGTACGAAGAGAGCGATTACATTCGCAAGTTGATTGACAACGCGCGTCTGCTCGAAGGCGTGGTGCGTAACGCGGGTACGCACGCCGCTGGCGTCGTCGTCGCAGATCGTCCCATCGTCGAGTATGCGCCGTTGCATCGTCCGACCAAAGGTGATCATACTGGCGGTTTTCCTGTCGTGCAGTACGAGATGAACTGGTTGGAACACGTCGGTTTGCTCAAGATGGATTATCTGGGCTTGGCATCGCTGACAGTGATGCGCCGCGCGTGTGAGTTGATCGAACAACGACACGGCGTCCACTACGATTTGAACAACATTCCCATCGAAGACCCCAAAGCGTTCGCACTGCTCGCGCGCGGCGATGTGACCGGCGTGTTCCAAGTCGAAGGTTCAGGAATGCGCAAGGTGCTCCAACAATTGCGCCCCACCAAGTTCGAGCACGTCGTTGCGACGATCAGTTTGTATCGTCCAGGTCCGATGGAGTACATCGGCACGTACATCAATCGTCTGCACGGCAAAGAGCGCGTGGAGTACAAACATCCCAAACTCAAACCGATTCTCGAAGAAACGTTTGGCATCATCGTCTATCAAGAGCAAATCATCCAAGCGGCTGTCGCGCTCGCGGGTTACAAACCGGGCGAAGCAGACGAAATTCGTAAAGCCGTTGGCAAAAAGATCAAGGAAAAGATCGAAGCGCATCGCGAAAAATTTGTCAAGGGTGCAGTGGCAAACGGTATCGAGCGCGCGGTTGCCGAAGCCGTGTATAGCGACATCGAGTATTTTGCGCGTTACGGTTTCAACAAAGCGCACGCCGCCAACTATGCGGTGCTAACGTGCCAGACTGCGTTTCTCAAGGCGCATTATCCACTCGAATATATGACCGCGCTGTTGACGACCGAAATTGGCAACGTCGAAAAAGTGGGACAACTCGTGAGCGAAGTGCGGCGAATGAACATCGAGGTTGTGCCACCGAACATCAACACCAGCGATGTGATTTTCACCATCACGCCCGATAGTCGCGGCATTTACTTTGCGTTGAGCGCGATCAAAAACGTTGGTGTAGGCGCAGTGGAACTCATCGTCAATGAACGCAAGCGCGGCGGACGTTTCAAATCACTCGACGATTTTTGTCGCCGCGTGGATTTGCGCCAAGTGAATCGGCGCGTACTTGAATCGCTCATCAAAGCCGGTGCCTTTGACGATTTTGGGCGACGTTCGCAACTGTTGAAGGTGTTGGATCGAATGCTCACCGCATCCCAAGTTGCGCACCAAGCCACCGAGCGCGGACAACTCTTGATGTTCGATGCGTTCGCCAGCACCGAGGCAACGGTGGACACGTTCGGCGTCTTGCCCGACGAACCCGAAATTTCACAGCGCGACAAACTTGCCGACGAGAAGGAATTGACCGGCGCGTACTTTTCCGATAATCCACTCTTGCGTCTCTCCAAGCATCAAGACAATCGCGTGACGCATCTCGCGCAACAACTCGATGAATCGCTCGCGCGACAAACGATCGCGCTGGCGGGTGTGGTCACCAGCGCGCGCGTCATCACAACAAAGAAAGGTGATACGATGGCGTTTGTTTCGCTTGAAGACCCATCGGGTACAGTGGAACTCACCGTGTTCCCCAAAGTGTTCGAGCGCACGCGCGACTTGTGGCAAACCGATGCGGTGGTGTTCGTCAAAGGCAAGGTGGATGTGCGCGACGGCAAACTGCAAGTGGTGTGTGATTCCGCCGAAGAGTATCGCCTCGACAACATCGAACCTGCGCCGCGCGCACCAACGACGGTCTC
>JAOACU010000039.1 GCA_026417715.1 Anaerolineae bacterium
GGGACAGTGAGACAGTGGGACAGTGGGACAGTGGGCAGTCGGCGGTCGGTGGTCGGTGGTCGGCGGTCGAGCAACGCAAACACAATCAACGCCGTGACGACGATAAGCATCGGCGCGACAAGTAGCGGTTCGATGGATTGTCCGAACGCGAGTGCGGCGAACGATTCGAGCAGTACGTTAGGAAGTGATGTGAACGAACGCCAAGGCGGCACCGGCGGATCGGTGGCTTGGCGAAATGCGATTGGTATCCAAGGCGCGTAGAGCGTAAGGATGGTGAGTTGGGAAGAAATGAGATTAGAGATTAGAGATTGGAGATTGAGGATTGGAGATTGAAGATTGGGGATTGGAGATTGGAGATTGGAGATAGAAGATTGGAAATCGTGAATCTCTAATCTCCAATCTCTAATTATCCAGACAATCGCAACAAGATTGTGAAAGACGAGTAGGAACGCGAAATAGTACAACGTGTACAACCCCAGCGCGCTCGTGACGACGTAAGCAATGAAATCGCGTAACGCGGTCGGCGGTCGGCGGTCGGCGGTCAGCGGTCGGCGGTCGGTGGTCAGCGGTCGGCGGTCGGCGGTCAACATACGTACGAAAAAGTACGTGGATGCCAACCCCAAAAACGCGCCGAGCGTGTACATTCGCACTTCTTGCGAATACCACAGATTGTAGGGTGAGAACGCGATGAAGAGCGCGGCAAGACGCGCGACGCGCGCATCGAAAAATTCGCGCGCGACGCGATAGACAAGCGCGACGAGCAAGACGCCGAAGAACAACGACACGAACGCGACGGCAAATTCCGACCAGCCCGCCACGCGTCCCCAAAAGTGCAAGAGGTAGTAGTAGAGCGGCGGATGAATATCGCCAGCGGTGTGACGCGTGAGCGCGACCAAATCTTTTTGCGCCAAAATCACGCTCACGGTTTCGTCGTACCACAAACTCGATACGCCCAAGCGGTGGGCGCGCAAGGCGAACGCGGCAAGCAGAATCGTCAGGGGAGAAAAGACAAGCGCGCGCCAGCGGAGATGACTATTCAACCAACCATCCTTCCTGAATCGCATAACGCACAAGTGCCGCGCGACTCGTCAAGCCCAACTTTTCCATTCCGCGCGCGCGATAACTTTCCACCGTCTTGATGCTCAACGCCAACTGCTCGGCAATTTCCTGATTGGTATGTCCGAGCGCGACGAGTTTGAGCACCGCGCGTTCGCGTTCACTCAAATCGGCGGGCGCAGGACGCGGAGGAGGCGTGGGGAGCATCTTGTCCAACAAAATTTTGGTGTGCGATGGATGGATGTACACATTGCCGCGCATCACCGCGCGAATCGCCGAGATGAGTTCGGCGTCCGCCGCGCTCTTGGGGCAATAGCCCGCCGCGCCGGCTTCCAATGCGCGCCTTAGGTAACCCTCCTCCTCGTGCATCGTCAAAACCAACACGCGCACATTCGGAAACGCGCGCTTGAGTTGGTACAAGACGTGCAAGCCATCCATCTTGGGCATTGCAATATCCAGAATGAGCACATCGGGCGAGTGTTCGCGCACCGCGCTCAAGACTTCTTGCCCATTCGTGGCTTCGCCTACCACCATCATATCCTCTTGCGCGTTCAAGAGCATTTTCAAACCCGAACGCAAAACCGCGTGATCATCCGCGAGAACGATCCGCGTCCTAGTCATCGGTCGGTACCTCCACGAATACACTCGTACCCTGGCTCGGAGCAGATTCGATGTGTAAACGTCCTCCCAAAAGTTCAGCGCGCTCGCGCATCCCGTACAAACCGAGTTGACTCTCGCGTCCCGCCTCCATTACCGCATGCACATCAAAACCCTTGCCATCGTCCTCGATAATCGCGATGACAGAACGCGCTTTGCGTTCGACGACGACGCTGACATTGCGCGCCTGCGCGTGTTTAGCCACATTCGTCAATGCCTCTTGCACGATGCGATAGAGGGCGAGTTCGATTTCGGGCGCCAGGCGTCCGTTCGTGCCAAAACCTGCCACCTGCAAATCGGTGTTCAGATGGAACGTCGTGCGATAACTCGCGAGATAGCGTTCCAGCGCCGCTGGCAAACCCAAATCATCGAGTAACGGTGGACGCAGTTCACGCGCCAAACGTTTGACCGCGTTGAGCGTTTGCGCGGCAATGTCGCGTAAACTTTCCAAGCGCGCACGGGTGGCAGATTCGCAAGCATCACTCGCCGCCCGCAAGCCCACCATCAGCGATGTGAGGGCTTGGCCGGTATCGTCGTGCAACTCGCGCGCGATGCGTTTGCGTTCTTCTTCTTGCGCGCGCAGCACTTGCTCCAACAATTGTCCACGCACGCGCTCTTTCTCGCGCAAATCCTCCCACAGGCGCGCGTTTTCGATCACCACGCCGAGTTGCTGTCCAACGGCTTCGAGCAGGCGCACTTCGTCCGCATCGAAGGCGTTCGCATCGGCACTGGCGATGCCAATCACACCGACGATCTGTTCGCGCGCGAAAATCGGCACGGTGACATGCGCGGCAATCGTGCGCCCATTGCTCAAGCGTCCTTCACGCAACGGGCAGTGGGGCGGAGGCGCACTGATGACAATCGAACGTTTTTCCAAGAGCGCATTCTGACACGGGCACTCACGAAACGCGACGATTTCGCGCTCGCCCAGTTCGAGTGGCAAGCCCTGCCAAGCCACCAAGCGTACAGACCGATCGGACGGCTCGAGCAAAAAGACCCAACCCGCAGGCAAGCCAAGTTGCGCGAGCAACAGGCGCAGAGCGCGCGCAAGCGTCTCGTTCAATGGCGCGGGCGTGTTGACCGCGTTAGCGATCGCGTTGAGCGCGGCGAGTTCACGATGGCGCTGTTGCATGGCGCGCTGCGAATGCGCGAGTTCCGCTGTCATTCGATTGAATGCCGTCGCGAGTTTGCCGATTTCATCTTCGCCCCAGGGTGGCACGCGCACAGTGAGGTCACCGCGCGCGATACTCTCGGTGGCGCGCACCAGCGCAAGAATCGGGCGCGTGAGGATGAGCGTCAACAAGTATGCCGCGCCGATACCCAGAATCGAGACGCCGAGTGTCGTGAGTAGCATTTGGCGCGTCAGGGCATCCACCGCGCGATGCACGCTATCTTCGGTGAGTCCAACGCGCGCCGTGCCGATGCGTCCCTCGAAGATGGGCGCGGCGATGTCGTGAATGACGCCCTCATCGCTGTACAAAACGACGCTGTGGGCGCGCGCGGTCGGCGCGACACTATTCTTTTCGACCAAGCCGCGCGGCATTCCATTCTCGAACGTGTGCACGAGCACCCGATTGTTTGCATCGAGGATAAAGGCGTAGCGCAAATCGGCATTGTTGCGCAACGAATCTTGCAAGAGTTCGTGCAAGGCGTAGGTGTGATTGATGAGGATGTAATCGGTCGAACGCGCGGCAATGTCACGCGCAATGGACACACCGCGCTCTTGCAATTGCACCAGTAGCGCGTCGGTCATCGTCACGCGTACTTGCCACGTCACGCCAAAGCCCAACAGCAAGACGAGGGCAAGCACAATGCCCATAATCTTGATGCGTACGCTGGGGCGCAACAAATAATCGCGCAAGCGAAGCCAAAACATCGCCAGACTCATCGTTGCACGAGATTCACTTGGTTGACCAGCGCGCGCGCCGAATCGTAAATCCGATCCGAAACAGGGACAAAGCGTTCGATCATCAGACCTTGAAGCAGCGTTTGCCCAACCTGATCCGTGTGCATCTGCAACAAGAGTTCGCGCAACGCTTCCTTGAGTTGCGGACTGAGTTTGGGATTGACGACGACAGGTGGAATGCCGAACGCGGCGGAACGATGAATGACGCGCGTGCGTTGGGCAATCGTCGGATCGCGCGCGACGAAGAATTCGTACACCAAACTATCCACGTTCGCGCCATCGGCGACTTTGTTGGCAACGGCTTTGATGGCGTTATCGTGACTGTAGGTGAAAAAGACTCGCCCGAAAAATGTTTCTGGCGATTCGCCCAGTGTCTTGACGAGCGCAGTGGGATACACGCGTCCTGTGAGTGACATCGGATCGGTGAACGCAAACACTTTGCCGCGCAGGTCTGCCATACTGCGCGCGGAACTATCGCTAGGCACAATCAACAGCGAATAGTACACCGTTTCGCCATTGACTTGGGGCGCCACGAGTAATTCCATTCCAAAATCGCGCTGTCCCGCAATGTACGCGCTGGTGCACACAAACCCCAAGTCCACTTCGCCTTTGTGAATGAGTTCGTTCACTTCGGCATAGGTCTGGCGTTGTATCAGATGCACAGGGCGATGCATCTTGCGTCCGATATAGTCCAGCAAGTCGCTGTAACTTTCCACATTGCCTTTGGGCGAAATGACGGCGGCGACAGCAACGCGCAGAGGTTGTGCTTCGTTGGGCGAATACACCATCGCCGAAGCCGCGTCCACATCGCTGAAGCGAAAATCCAGACGACGCGGCGAAGCATCGCACGCCATCAACGCCAGCGCCACAACGCCAAGGCACAGAAACTGAAACCACTGTTTCATCGCATCTTGCTCCTTGAGAAAACACGACCGCTGACCACTGTAGGACAAGTTCGCCAACTTGTCCTACATATCACATCGAATTTTCTGGTATCTGCGTGAGGTTGTATTTCTATTTTCGCATCAAACGCGCAAACAGTCAAAAATGACGGGGGACGGAAGACGGAGGACGGAGGATGCCTTCATCCTCCGTCTTCCGTCCTCCACAAGGGTTTTTCCCGACACACGTTCTCCAAATCTAGAGTTTTCCCCTACACAACGCGTACGCATTATTGGACTTTTCCCGCTAGAAGCCACACAGGACACCGTGTAAAATTCCAATGTGGTATTCGACGCAACGTTCCAATCTCTACTCTCCAATCTTTAATCTCTAATCTCTAATCTCCAATCCCTCACAGGAGGTCAAGATATGCCTGTCACGTCAGAGCCAAAGGTATCGTTTGTTGTGCAAGGCGCGCCCGTAGGAATGCCCGAAGACCCGTTGCTGCGAATGCAAGCCGACCTCAAGCGCGCGATTGCCAAGCCCGTGCATCAGCGTCGTTGGGTGATGGTGCTGGACTTGCGCAAATGTGTGGGTTGTCACGCGTGTACGATTGCATGCATCGCAGAAAACAAATTACCACCTGGCGTCGTGTATCGTCCGGTGATGGAAGAAGAAATCGGCACATATCCCAACGTCACGCGCCGATTCATTCCGCGTCCGTGTATGCAATGCGACAATCCGCCGTGCACGCCGGTCTGTCCTGTCAACGCGACGTACAAACGCGCCGATGGTGTGATCGAAGTGGATTACGAACAGTGCATCGGTTGTCGCTATTGCGTGACGGCGTGCCCGTACGCCGCGCGCACATTCGATTTTGGCAGTTTGTATGTGCGCGGCGCGGCGGACGCACCCGGCGCAATGGTGGGTGTAGCCATCGTGGAAAAGCAAGAACGCGTCGAAAGTTTTGAATACCAACGCGCGTGGGAACGCAAGGGCGAAAAATCGCCGATTGGCAATGTGCGCAAATGTCATTTCTGTCTGCATCGTTTGGAAGTCGGGATGTTGCCGGCGTGTACGACCACGTGCATCGGACGCGCTACCTACTTTGGCGATGCCAACGATCCAGACGCGCTCGTCACCGAACTGATCAAATCGCCCAGCGCGATACGACTGAAAGAAGAATTGGGAACACAACCCAAAGTGTATTACCTCGTCTAGCGGAAAGGAGTTCACGATGAAATACTTTAAACTCGTCTTATGGCTCGGTATCGCTGTAGCCATCGTCTTTGGTCTTTGGGGCATCTATGATCGGCTGACGACGGGACACGAAAACGCGGCATACGGCAGTTACGTCGTCTGGGGTCTCTGGGTCGCGATGTACTTGTTCTTCGTCGGTCTTGCCGCTGGCTCGTTCCTCTTTGCCACGCTCGACATCTTGTTCAACGTGCCACTGTTTCGCGGCACAGGACGACTCGCGCTTGTGCTGGCATTGATCACGTTGGGCGCGGGACTGTTCCACATCTGGCTCGATTTGGGACATTTGGATCGCATCTGGAAAGTGTATTTGCAAGGCAATTTCAGTTCCGTGATGACGCAGATTGTTTGGGGCTACACCGCGTTCGGTATCTTGACTGCGTTGGCACTTGCTCTGTCATTGAACTGGCTCAAAGCGCCAGCGTGGCTCTTGCGCGCGCTGATGACACTAGGCATACCGATCGCGCTCTTTTTGAGCGGCGCCGTCGGCGCGCTACTCGGTGTCCAAGCCGCGCGACCGTTCTGGCACGTTGGTTTGTTCCCGGTGCAATTCCCGGTCTTTGCGCTTGCATCGAGCACCGCGCTGATGATGGTGGCGTTGGGCTGGTTCAGTCATCGTACTGACGCACAATTCACGCAACTGCTGTGGGTCTTGGGCATCGCTACGATTGTGTTCCACGTCATCAAGTTGTATTTCCTCTGGGCAGATTTTTCGCAATCGCTCTACGGCAATATGCCGATGAACGTCGCGGCAGTACTTGAAGTGATGTTCGGACAATATTGGTGGGCATTCTGGATTTTGCAAATCGGCGTTGGTAGTCTCTTGCCGATTCTGATTCTGGTCACGCCGCTAGCGCGACAACCGATGTGGGCGGGCGCGGCAGGTGTGATGACGCTGATCGGTTTTGCGGTTGCGCGCGCGAACATCGTCTTTCCTGCGCTCACGGTACCGGAAATCGAAGCGTTGGCGCACGCGTTTAGCGATGCGCGTTTGCAGTTTGCGTACTTTCCGAGCGTGATGGAATGGGCGGTGACCATCGGCATCGTGGGCTTGGCAACCGCCGCGTTTCTCATCGCGTACGATCATTTGCCGTTTCTGAAATTGAAGGAGGTGGCATAATGGATAACCACAACGATACCCAACTCAAGTGTGCCCTCACGCGCCGCGAATTTCTCAAGGTCTCGGCATTTCTTGGCGCATCGGCGGCGATGGCATCTCAGATGAATTTTGCGTGGGACCTGATGAACGGTAACGTTGCCGAGGCGGCGAGCGAGTATCCGCTTGCCAAACCAGAAAACATCATCTATTCCGTGTGCCAGCAATGCAATACGCAATGCGGCATCAAAGTCAAACTCCTCAAAGGTGTGATCGTCAAGATTGATGGCAATCCCTACTCGCCTTGGAATTACGTACCGCATCTGCCGTACAACACTTCAATCAAAGAAGCCGCGTTGCTCGATGCGCCACTCTGCCCCAAAGGGCAAGCCGGCATCCAAGCCGCGTACGATCCGTATCGCATCGTCAAGGTGCTCAAGCGCGCGGGCAAACGCGGTGAGAACAAGTGGATCACGATTGATTTCGATAAAGCGGTCGAAGAAATCGTCAACGGCGGCAAATTGTTCGCGCACGTGCCCGGCGAAGAGAATCGAGTGGTGGAAGGTCTCAAAGATGTGTATGCTGTGCGCGATCCAAAGTTGATGAAAACCTTGAGCGACGAAGCGGCAAAGATCGCGGCAGAAAAAGACAAGGACAAGCGCAAGGCGTTGATCGAAAAATTCAAGACCGATTATGCCGCGCATCTCGACAAGATGATTGATCCGAATTATCCCGACTTGGGTCCCAAGAACAATCAGATTCTCTACTTTTGGGGACGCCAGAAACCCGGACGCGGCGATTTTGTGCATCGGTTCTTTGGTTCGGGATTAGGCACAGTCAATCGGCATGGACACACGACCGTTTGTCAAGGGTCGCTCTACTTTGCCGGCAAATCAATGACCGATCAATGGGACGGCTCGAAATGGACGGGCGGATCGAAGATGTATTGGATGGGCGATGCGGCAAGCGCGGAATTTATGATCTTTGTCGGCGCATCGCCATTTGAAGGCAACTATGGTCCCACCAATCGTGTGCCGCGCATCACCGAAGGTCTTGCTTCGGGGCGTTTGAAATTCGCGGTGATTGATCCGCGCTTGTCCAAACTGGGTAGTAAAGCGTGGAAGTGGCTACCGAACAAACCCGGCACCGAAGCCGCGATCGCGTTGGCAATGATTCAGTGGATCATCACCAACAAACGTTACGACGCGAAATATCTCGCCAACGCGAACCAAGCCGCCGCCACCGCTGACAAAGAACCGACGTGGACGAACGCGGTCTGGCTCGTCAAAATCACCGATGGCAAGCCGGGCAATTTCGTGCGCGCCAGTGAACTCAAACTCGTCGAAAAGAAAGAGGAAGAAAAGGACGGCAAGAAGACAACGGTGTTCGTTTCACTCGACGGCAAGCAATCGTTCACATTCGATCCGTTCGTCGTGCTCGATAGCAAAGGCAATCCCGTACCGTTCGATCCGAACGACACCAAGAACGTCGTCGAAGGTGAACTGTTCGTGGATACCAAGATTGGCGATATCGCGGTCAAGAGCGCATTGCAGATTCTCTTCGAGTCATCCAAGCAAAAGACGTTGCAAGAGTGGGCGGACATTGCTGGCGTGCGCGTCAAAGACTTGGAGGAAATCGCGTTCGAGTTCACCTCATACGGCAAGAACGTGGCAGTGGACATTCATCGCGGCGTCTCGCAACACACGAACGGATACTATAACGTGTTGGCGTGGTTCAACCTTGCCCTCTTGGTCGGCAACTATGATTATCGTGGCGGACAAGTCTGGCCCAGCACATACGACATTCTGGGCAGTCGCGCGGGTGGACCCTTCGATTTTGGCAAGATGAATCCCGACGCGCTCACGCCGTTTGGCATCAGTTTGATTCGTCACGAGGTCAAGTACGAAGACACGACGCTGTTTGATGGCAAGTATCCCGCCAAGCGCAATTGGTATCCGCTAGCATCGGACATTTATCAAGAGATCATTCCCTCGGCGGGCGATGCGTATCCGTACCCAATCAAAATCGCGTTTATGTATATGGCATCGCCGGTGTACGCGTTGCCTGCGGGCAACACGTGGATTTCGATCTTGCAAGATGTGAACAAGATTCCTCTGCTCATCGCGTCGGACATTGTGATTGGCGAAACGAGTATGTACGCCGATTACATTTTCCCAGACGTGACCTACTTGGAACGCTGGGAGTTTAGCGGCACGCACCCATCGGTCACGTTCAAAGTGCAAGGTGTACGCCAACCGACAATTGCACCAATGACCGGAAGTGTCAAGGTGTACGGACAAGAGATGGCGTTGCAATGGGAAGCGTTGCTCCTTGCTCTTGCCGAAAAACTCAATCTACCCAACTTTGGTCCGAATGGTTTGGGCAAAGATGTACCGTTTACGCATCCCGACGATTTGTACGTTCGGATGATCGCCAACCTTGCCTTTGGCGAACAAAAAGATGGTAGCGATGCGGTGCCCGATGCGAGCGAAGAAGAAATCAAAGCGTTCGTCGCTGCGCGCAAGCATTTGCCCAAGTACGTGTTCGATGAAGAACGTTGGAAAAAGATCGCCGGCGCGAATTGGGCAAAGGTCGTCACGGTGCTGAATCGCGGTGGACGCTTTCAGGCGTACGAAAAGGGCTATCCCGGCGACGGCGTCTTTCCCGGCTTTTTCGACGAGCCGCATATTGTTCCTGTGGGTGTCAAGTTCGGTAAACAAATCAATATGTATCTCGAAAAGACCGCCGGCATCAAACACTCGGGCACCGGCAAGAGTCTGCCCGGCTATGCCACCTACATCGAACCTGGGACGACGTACGATGGCACCGTGTTGGACGATGGCAAAGACGGTTACGATTTGCAGTTGATCACGTACCGCGACATTGCCCAGACCAAGAGCCGCACGCCGGGCAACTATTGGCTGCTTGCGCTCTTGCCGGAAAACTATGTGTTGATGAACGCGGCAGACGCCGCCAAGCGCGGTTTGAAGAACGGCGATACTGTCCGCGTCATCTCGGCGACGAATCCGAACGGCGAATGGGATTTAGGTAACGGCAACAAACGCCCGATGGTTGGCAAACTCAAAGTCGTGCAAGGGATGCGTCCCGGCGTCGTCGCGTTTTGTCTTGGCTTTGGGCACTGGGCGTACGGCGGCGGCGATGTAACGATTGACGGCAAGGTGATCAAAGGTGATGCGCGACGCACGCGTGGCATCCACGCCAACGCCGCGATGCGCGTGGATCCGTTCTTGAAAAACACCTGCTTGGTGGATGCCGTCGGTGGTAGCGCCGTGTTCTACGATACCAAAGTCAAGGTAGCGAAAGTATAAAAGCATAGACCTGTGAGGTCTGTCAGACCTCACAGGTCTATCCTATCCAAAATGAGTGAACCACTTTCGCGTCGCGATTTCTTCGCGTTTCTAGCAAACCCGTTGACGCGCGTTGCCAAATCCATCAGCGCCGATGAACAACGTCGGCGTAACTTGGCGATGCTCCAGCGCGTTGCCAAGCAATGCGCGCGTTGCGACGCGCCGTTTGTCGCGCAAGCGGATGAAGACTTGTGTGCGCGCTGCCGCGATGCCGATGCTCCCACGCGCGCGTTGCGCCACGATGTCTTTCACAACGAATCAGCGGCTTGATGGAATGCGCTCAAAGAGTACCGCTTGCGCGTCGGCATAGATGCGCCGCCATTCGTTCGCGCGCTCGAGTTGCGCGACGAGCGGCGCATCGGGTTCGAGCAAGACGAAGCGTACATCATACTGCTCGAGCCGCGCGCGCCAATCGGCACTTGCTCGATACGCCCTCAAGTACACCTCCTCGATGAACGTGTCCCCATACACATCTGCGCGTCCATCAATGAACACGCGCGCCTGCGGATACAATCGCCAAATCAAATAGCCGCCCCACGCATACGTGTTGTAAATGCCCCCGCGCGCGTCACGCGCTTGGCAAGGACTTGATCGTGCGTCACCATCAAAATCGTCTTGCCTTGCGCCACCAAACGCTCGAACAATCGGAACACCGCATCCGCGCTCGACGAATCGAGATTGCCGGTCGGTTCATCGGCAAGAAGAATCGGTGGATCGTTAGCGAGTGCGCGCGCAATCGCAACGCGCTGTTGTTGCCCGCCCGAAATCGCCGCCGGGAGTTTGTGCGCGTGCTCTGCCATCTCCATTTGTTCGAGCAAGCGCAGCGCATAGTTGGCGCGCTCGGCGGGCGGATGCACGTTGCAAAAATCCATCGGCAACATCACATTTTCGAGCACGGTCAGCGTGGGCAATAGTTGAAAGAACTGAAAGACAATGCCGATGTGCTTGCCGCGCCACACCGCCATCTGCGCTTCGCTCAAACGATGCACGGCGGTATCGCCAACGAACACCTCACCCGACGTGGGACGATCAATGCCCGCGATCATATTGACCAACGTGGATTTGCCACTACCCGATTTGCCGATGACGGCGACGAATTCGCCGGCGTTCACGCGCAAATCCACACCGCGCAGCGCGGCAAATTTGCCAGCGGGCGTATCGAACGTTTTGACGACGCGATGAAGACGAATCAACTCGGAATCGGCAGGCAGAGGCGCGCTCGGCGCACTGAGACTTGGCTGACGGCGTTTCCAAAACATCATCTACTCCTCACGGGCTTCGGTTGCGCTGATTGTACTAATACAACTAGTACAATTATAACACACCTTGTCAAGGGGTAGTGCTACAAAAGTAACGCTGGTACAGCACTCTCACGCTGAGCCCTTCCTTCGTCAGGGTAAACTCCGCAAAGCGTCTCGCAGAGTCATTCGAGAGATTCTTCGACGCACAAGGCGCGCCTCAGAATGACACCCTCATCTTACTTCTCGATCATTACCAAAGTTGACAAACAACGCGTCTTTGGCACAAACGTTGATACACTCTAAACACATTATACACTCGGTCGAAAGTACACGCCGACCTTGCTGGATGTAGCCAGAAATATTGATGTCCATCGGACACATCTTGTTGCACGCGCCGCAATCGTTGCATTTCTCGGCGTTCCCCGCGATTTTGAGTAAGGCAAAGCGCGCAGGAATTTTCTGCAACGTGGGAATGGGGCAAACGTATTTGCAAAACGCGCGATTGTCTTGCAGGACAAATGCCAAGCCGATGCCAATCACATAGTAGAGCAAATTACCGACCACCAACCAATACAACTCGGTCACACTTTGCATCTCCACGCGATAGCCCGTTCCCCACCACAGCCAAGCCACCAACCCCAGACTGAGTCCAAAATGGACATAGCGCAGTCCCCACCAAGGCGCGGCAAGCGGTTCGGTCTTGTGCCGCTTGAACGGTAGCAAGTCGAGAATCATCGCCGTCCAACACGCCCAGCCACACCAGCCACGATTGAAAATGAACACGCCAACGATTTTAGCCACGAGGTAGTGAATGACCGAGCCAGCAAAGATGCCTGCCAGTAGGTAGAAGAAAAAACCCTCGATTTGCATATTCTCGCGTTGGAGCAATCCGAGAAAGACCAGCATATACGTGCCGATCAAGAATTGCGCCAAACGACGTCCCATCGGCTTTTTGCGCGCTGGCAACGCGGCATAGACACCCATACCGATTGCCAACGCCGTGCCGATGTACCCAAAATTGAACAGATAAAACGCGTTCCCCGTGCTGAGCCATAGAGCGACCGCGATAGTCAAAAAGATCGCCAACATAATCGCGGGCAGAACAAACAAGTTCAAAGATTTTGGGGTCATAGGTCTCCTTGAATCTTGTTTTAGAACACCACTCGCACGATTGACCACACGATTGCCGTAATGATGATCAACCAAACAGCAATCACCAACAATGCCCCTACGCGACTAATCGGTTTGCCTTGTCGCAACAACTCTTCGGACTGTTGTCGGGCTTCACTGATTACCTCAGGTGGAATCATCTTCAGCGCAATCACGATACCCAGAGGCGTTATCACCAAGTCGTCGAGATAGCCAAGAATGGGAACGAAATCTGGAATCAGGTCTATGGGGCTAAACGTGTGCGCGAGCACCAGTCCCAGAAAAACTTTGGCGTACCACGGGACGCGCGGATCGCGCGCAGCGATATACAGAGCATAGGCGTCGCGCTTCAGCGCGCGAGCGCGTTTCTCCAGTTCGGCAATCAAACCAACTCTCCATCTAAACGGCGACTCGATACGGCTTACGCATCAAGTCTTTTTTCACGCCCCAGCGTTCGGCTTGCTGGCGCCAACCGATTCCGCCTAACCAACGATACAGCCACGCAGGGATGAAGGGCTTGCCAATGAAATTTTGCGCTTCGGCAGGGATGGGGTGACCTTGCGCCAGAGATTCGGCGGCAAGCGTCAACTTTAGTCGCATCACGAATGTTTTTGCAAAAATTGTTTCAACACGCGATTGAACGCTTGCGGATTGTCCATATTCGCGCAGTGACCCGCATTAGGAATGACGTGCAATTCGGTTTGCGGTTGACGAATGTGCCATGCTTGGGCGTTGCAAAAGAGGGTGGAGAATTCATGCTCGCCGACGACAATCAGCAACGGCTGTGGCAACGTTCTTTCCGTCTTATCGAGTATCTTTTGCATTCCAAGCATCACTCGAAACGAGCGGCGCGTGAAATGCTGTGTCGCGCAGTAAAACACCTCGCGCTCGGCGGCGACGACATTGGTGCTGGAGACGACATAGCGGCGAAAGCGTTCCATCGAAAACAATAGCAGCAACAACCACTTGAGCATTTCAACACTTTGCGCGCGTGTGATCGCAGACGTATCGCCAAAGATGCTGTATCCGCCGGTGACGGTGATGGTCTTTGCGCTACTGGGGTAGCGATAGGCAAAATACTGCGCGATGAGCGAACCCAGCGACACACCTACGATGTGCGCCGAAGCGTGACTTTCGATTTGTAGAATTTCTGCCAACAGATCGGCGGTCTTTTCGATGGTGACGTTGCCGCGTTGCACTTGCGATTTGCCATGTCCCAGCATATCGAGCGCGATGACGTGGTAATCGGTGGCAAACGGTTCGATTTGATGATGAAAGCACGTATGATCGCCAAACGCTGGATGCAAAAACACCAGCGCGGGATTGGTTGGACTGCCTTGCGTATAGTACCACAGGGCGTAGCCGTTTTTGGCAAGTTGTTTCGTTTCCATTCGCAATCACCTTACGGGAAGAATGAACTGTCGCGACAGCGCGCGCATTTCGTACTCATACAAGCCCGCGCCATCGGGTCCAAACGCAGGAATTCGGTTACTGATTTCGAGCGAGACCAGCCCATGCACCCGCGCCCAAATCAGAATCGCCACCGCTAGACTGAGCGAGTGATACTCGCCGCCGAACTGCTTCCACTGTTCAAAAACGGGGACAAAGTCGGGGTGGACAGAAGGAAAACCGCGCACGTTCAGTCGTCCAGCCGCACGCAGAGCATCTATCACACTGACGAGTGCGCTGAGCGCGCGCACCGCCACAGGCAAAACTTGTTCGCGCGGCATCACATAGCCGGGAATCGGCGCGCCGAAGATGAGTTGATAGCGTTCTGGGTAGGTCAGTGCCCACTGGCGATAAGCCCTGCCAATCGCGTTCAGGCGTCCTAGCAGATTCTTGGGAGGGACCGAATCGCGCGCCGCGAGTTGAGCATCGGCAAACGACGTGTACGCTTCGATGATGAGCGCGGTAACGAGCGCGTCGCGGTCGGGATAGTAGTTGTAAATCGCTGGAGCAGTGATACCGAGTTCGCGCGCAATGCCGCGCAAACTGAGCGCGGGCGCGCCCAGTTGGGCAATTTGTCGCCAGGCGATTTGTTTGATAGATTCTTCCAAATTGGGCTTGTCTGCTTTGCGAGGTCTCCGAGGCATAAACACTCCAAAATATAAACACTGTATATTTACACTGTAAATATACAGTGTTAATCTATTTTTGTCAAGCGGCAGGAAAAAACCTTTCGCAGAGTTGGTGCCAAGTCTATTGGCAGGCGAATAAATTCACGGCAACAACTACCCAAAGCCGACCGTTCGGCTGAGCTCACGGCGAAGCCCTCGACGGCTCGTTTAGC
>JAOACU010000391.1 GCA_026417715.1 Anaerolineae bacterium
GAGCAAGGGTGAGGGCGTGTTGACGGCGCGCTTCTTCGATCACCGCCACGATGTCTGGCGACTGTCCCGATTGCGAAATGCCGATGACGAGCGCGCTATCGAGACGCGGTGGAGTTTGATACAGCGTGTACAACGACGGCGTTGCCAGCGCGACGGGCAACCGATTGAACGACGCCAAAACGTACTTGGCATACGTCGCCGCGTTGTCCGATGTGCCGCGCGCAGCGATCACGACGTAACGCACCTCCGCGCGTCGAATGCGCGCGGCGATACGCGCGATATTCGCCGATTCCGCATCAAGGAAACGCGCCAGCGCGGTAGGTTGTTCTTGAATTTCGGTAAACAACTGGGATGGAGTGTTCATTCGGTTTCAGGTTTCAGGTTGCAAGTTTCAGGTTGCAGGTTTAAGGTTTACGCAATACGCATCACGCAATACCCCTCACGCAATACTCCTCACTCCTCACGCATCACTCCTCACTCCTTCTGCTTCGCCTCCAACACCACCACCTGCGTCTCATCGGGCAAAGAATCTTTGGTCACCTTGAGACTGGGAATTTCAGCGGGTGGTTTGATGCCCATCTCTTTGAAAAATTTGGTCGCGGTGTCGAGTTTGAAGGCAAGGTCGGGGTGCGCGAAATGCATCGGAATTACGATTTGCGGTTCGAGCATCGAAACGATTTCGGCGGCTTCGCTTGCGCCAATCGTCGAAACACCGCCAACGGGCACAAGCAAGATGTTGACGTTGCCCAATGCTTCGATTTGCGCTTGCGTGGGCACGTGTCCCAAATCGCCGAGATGACAAATCGTCAAATCATCCAAATCGAACACATAGACCGTATTCTTGCCGCGCTCTTTGCCGCCTTTTTTATCGTGCGCGGTTTGAATTCCCGTAACGAAAATATTTTTGATTTCGTATTCGCCCGGTCCGCGAATGATCTTGGGTTCGCCCTTGACGCCTTTTTCAAAGTTATGCCCTGGATGATCGTGGCTAATCGTCACAATATCGCCACGCGGACGCGCAAAACTCAAGCCGATGTCTTTCGAGTACGGATCGGTGATAACTGTGCCATCTTTACCACGCAAACGAAAACACGCATGTCCAAACCAATCAATCTCCATCGTTCCTCCATTCGATTATTTGACGAAATCCACAATCGCTAACCAACACGCGCGCGGATTGTCGGCAGGATAATTGTTTGTTTGAAAGTGGAAATTTGGGTCGGATAATGGTTGACCGGTGCCATCCACGATCCACACATACCACGTCGCCGGTGGATCGAACGCGCCAATCGCTTTGAGGATGAACGCGTACCCCGCGCTGCCATCGGGTTGGCGTCGCGTGAATTGTTCTTCGATCACAGTCGCGACATCGGGACTGGTGGCAACGCGCACACGCACACCTTCTTGTGGTTGTCCTCCGCTCTTGACAGTGCCTTTGATTTGCGTACTGCCCGAATGTGCGCAACTGAACACAGGACGATAGGGATACGTGGTGATGAACGCGGTAGGAGAGGCAATCGGTGTGGGCAATGCCGTCGGCGTGAAGGTACGCGTCGGTGTCAGCGGACGCGGTGTCGCGCTCGCGGTAACAGTCGGTATGGTAGTTGCGGTCGGTGGTGGAATGGTTGTTGGTGGAATGACGCGCGTAGCGGTTGCCGTGAGTGTCGGTGTGAGTGACGGCGTCGGCGCGCTCGTCGCCGTAGGTGTCCACGTGGGTGGCAGAATCGTCAATACGGCAACGAGTGTCGAAGTCGGCAACGGTGGTTTAAAAGGATTGAACGCCACGCGCGGGTTGATAAAGATGATGGCGTAGAACAAAATCACCAAGCCCGTCAGCGTCCAAACGACGAGTGTGGCGATGTGGTATTTCTCATCCCAGTCGGTTTGTGGCGACATTGTTTCACAATTGTCAACTAGGCTATTGCGGGTTCGCTTGTTTGATATTTGACAGGAAGTAATTGTTCCAAATTCAGATGCCGAGAGGCATCTAGAATTTCAATTCCGACGATCTTATCTCCTTCTCCAATATCCAAAACAATAGCATCAGTCACTCGGCGGTTGATTACCGATTGTTTACGATCATCCAAACGAATATAAAGTAAATCGGTTTTGGCATCATAAAATAGTTGCATAGACTAACTACCTCTTACTCATCGTCGCCCAAAGTCTATTTCGGCGCGCCAACATGCGTTGGGATCATCGGGATTACGAATCGCATTGGTCTCCACGCGTCCTGCGTTGGGATCAGAGAGCGGTTTACCGCTAGCATCAGAAATCCAGACGTACCATACACCGGGACGTGGTCCCTGCGCAGAGAGGACAAAGGTGTAACGTCCAGGACTACGGTCGTTACCTGTGATACGTGTTTCGATAACATTGCTACCAGGTGCCGTACCCAAGTTGACGCGCACACCGGCTTCTTCACCTTGCGCGTTCGTCACGTATCCTTCGATGAAGGTACCGCCAGAGTGATAACAACCACGACGAAACACGGAATACACAAACGGCGATGGTGTCGGTGGTTTGGGTGTATTCGTCCAAGGTGGACGCGTGCGCGTGGCGGTGCGTGTGGGCGTGCTCGTCCAAGGCGGTGTTGGTGTATCAGTGGGCGTTGGTGTATCGGCTGTCTCTTATACACATCT
>JAOACU010000392.1 GCA_026417715.1 Anaerolineae bacterium
CGGAGATGTGTATAAGAGACAGCGCGATCTGCGTGCCAAAATCGAGCGTGCAGGAATGACGATCGAACGGCTTACCCACGCGAATACCTTGATGCTGCCAGTGATTGCCGCGCGTCGTTTGTTGCAGCGTTTGTGTGCTGATGCTACAATTCGTTCTGATCTTACCCCGCTCCCGCGTGCCTTGAATGCGCTGTTGAGTGTGTTTTACATCGCAGAGATGCAACTGGTCGCGCGCGTGGATGTGCCGTTTGGAGTATCGGTGGTAACGTTGGCGCGCAAGGACGGAGAGCGAAGGACGAAGGACGGATGACGAAGGACGAAGGACGAGTGTGGTGGCGGTGGGTAACGATGGTGCTCATCGTGCTCATCGCGTTCGCGTTGCGCGTGTATCGTTTGGACGCGGTTTCATTGCGCGGCGACGAGGCATTCACCGTTGTTTTTGTCCAACGCACGTGGGAAGGATTGTGGCGTGGCATCAGCACCATTGAACCGAATCCACCGCTGATGTATCTCGTTTTGCGCGTGTGGGTGGCACTTGCTGGCGATAGTGAATTTGCGACGCGCTATTTCTCGGTCTTTTTTGGTGTGCTGTGCGTGCCACTGTTGTATCGGCTTACGCGAACAATGTGGACAACGCGCGATGCGCGCGGTATTGCACTCTTTGCCAGCGTTCTCATCGCCATCAACCCGTATCAGATCTGGCATTCGCAAGATGTCCGCAATTACACGATGTGGCCCTGCCTGAGTTTGCTCGCGCTGGTGTTTTTGTGGCGGTGGTGGAGATTGGAGACTAGAGATTGGAGATTAAGTTGTTCGTCCTCCGTCCCTTCGGGCTTGAGCCCATCAGGGCGAAGCCTTCGTCCTTCGTCCTCTGTCCTTCTGTCGCTGTATGTGTTGGCAGCACTAGCAAGTCTATACACGCACTATTACGAGACGTTCATTCTTACTGCCGTAAATGTGTTTGTGTTCACGGTGGCTTTGTGGGCACGTCGCCTGCAAGCCTTGACCCGTTGGATCGGCGCGCAGGTAGTGCTGATTGTCCTCTACGTGCCTTGGGTCTTATTTGGCACAGACCGCATCACCAACTATGAAGCCACTGGGGAAAGTGCGGTCTCGTTGCTTGATGTGTTTCGACGGACATTTACGAGTTTTGTCTTGGGTGATACAGTATCGGATGAATTCCAAGCAATGCTCTGGCTGCCATTGGTATTTGCATTGATGACGATTTGGTTATTGGTGTGGCGACAACAACGTACCCTAGCGGCATTTGTCTTTTTGTGGATCGCTATTCCAACCTTTGCATTGTACCTCGTCTCGATGGGAAGACCGTTGTTCTCGGAGCGTTACCTGAATGGCATTGCATCGGCGTACTATTTGATTTTTGCAGTGGGCTTGTGGTGGGTAGGTAAGTTTCAAGTTTCAGGTTTTAGGTTCGAGGTTCAGGATTTACGCAACAAGCAATACGCAATAACGTATTACGTATCACGTATTGCGTATCACGTCTCACGCCTCACGCCTCACATTTCACTCTCTCACTCTTTCGCTCTCTCGCGCGTTCGCGCTCTCGCTCCACGCTTAGCATCTCTCATCGGACTGGCACTTTTCATCGCGCTTGCCGCGTACGCGCTGGGCAATTACTATTTTGATCCTGCGTATGCCAAGGCACCGAATTGGCGCGCACTAATGCAGTACATCAAAGACCACTATGCGCCGGGCGATTTGATCATCCAGAATTTCACCGAAATGTCACCCTACTACTATCGCAGTAATCAGGTGCAAGTGATTACAGTACCCCGCACCTTTTGGGCACGTCCGATTGATGAAAGAAATTTGCGTCAATTTAGTCAGGACTATCGTCGCCTCTGGTTCATTCCTGCCTCACCTGGCCGGTGGGACCCAGACCGATTTGTGGAAACATTTTTGTCGCATCACACGGAGCGCATCGCGGAAATTCCGATTGATATTTTTCGCTTGCAATTGTACTGGACACCGCGCGAATTTTTACCTAAAATGGCACGTCTAGACGCGCGCATTGGCGCGGCAAAATTGGTGGGCTATCGTGTGCAAGGCGCGCGCAACTTGCATGTGGCTTTGTATTGGCAAACGGAAACGCGCATCGAAAAATCGTGGACAGTGTTTACCCACGTTTTGGATGCCAACGCGCGCGTGGTCGCGCAGCACGATGGCATACCGTCCTTCGGTCGTTATCCCACAACTGCATGGCGCCCCGGCGAGTTAGTCGTGGACGTGCACGCAATTCGTGTGGATGCACCACCGGGCACATACACGCTCGTCGTTGGAATGTATGATGCTGAATCACGCGTGCGCGCTCCCGCATTCGATCCTAGCGGCGCGCGCGCGCCCAACGATCAGATTTTGTTGACAACAATCACAATCCCGTAATGTCACCTATCGAAAATCGAAAATCGAAAATCGAAAATCTCTACGCGCTAGGTTTGCTCACCGTGCTGGTGGTGCTCTTCTTCTGGCGCATTCTCACACCGCGCCTCGAAGATCGCGCGGTCTTTCCTCCCGGCGATTTCACCGATCAGTTTTGGGCGTTTCGGGTCTATGTGGCGCGCGCGTTGGCGCAAGGACGCTTGCCGCTGTGGTCGGACAATTTCTACGGTGGGCATCCGTTTCTCGCGGATGTGCAAAGCGCGATTTTTTATCCGATCAGTTTAGCGT
>JAOACU010000393.1 GCA_026417715.1 Anaerolineae bacterium
GAATCTTTGAACATTGAACCTGAAACCTGTAACCTGAAACTTGAAACCTGCAACCTGCAACTATCCTATCTCACTCACCTTCACCGGACGATTCTCGCGGAACGATTTCCACGCGGCATAACCGAGTACGACTGCCGCGCGTCCATCCGCACCGCCGACGGGTACAGGTTTGTCATCGCGTACACATTCGACGAACTGACGCACTTCTTCGACGTAGCACGGCGCGTAACGATTCATAAAAAAGTACAGCAAACGCGAACTGTGATACCCTTCCTTGTTAGCGCAGACGATTTTGTTTTCGGGCTCATTCTCGACACTGACTGCACCGTGCGAGCACAAGACTTCGAGACGTTGATCATAGCCGTATGCCGCGCGGCGACTGTTGTCAATCACACCAATCGCACCGTTCGCGAATTTCAGCATCGTGAGTGTGGTATCCACATCGTTTGCTTGCGCCAACTGCGGCGCGACGAGCACCTTGCCAATCGCGTACACTTCTTCGACTTCGCCGATTTGATAGCGCGCCATATCAAAGTCGTGAATCGTCATATCGAGGAACATACCGCCCGATGCGCGCGCATACTCCACCGACGGCGGTTCGGGATCGCGACTGATGATGTGCAGAATGCATGGTCGTCCAATTTCGCCCGACGCTACAATGTCGTGAACGCGCTGAAAGTTTTTATCGAAACGACGGTTGAAGCCGACTTGGAACTTGACGCCGGCTTTTTCGACGGCGGCAAGCGCGCGATCTACATCCGTTAGATTGAGCGCGATGGGCTTTTCGCAAAAGATGTGTTTGCCAGCGGCAGCCACATCTTCGATGATGAACGCGTGCGTATCGGTAGGTGTGGCAATCAAAACCGCTTCGATGTTTTTGTCCGTGAGCAAGTCGTGATAATCGCGCACCACACGCGGCACGCCCAATTCGTCGGCAAGGGCTTGCGCGACCTCAAGGCGAATATCGCACAGCGCAACCAAGTTGGCTTCAGGAATCGCACGCGCCAAGTTACGCGTGTGCACACTCCCCATTCGTCCCGTACCAATAACAGCAATGTTGACTCGTTTTTTCATCGTTGCTCCATCATACGTAATACGCAATACGTAATACGCAATACGTAATACGTGATATTGCGTATTACGTATCACGTCTCACGCCTCACGCCTCACGCCTCACGCCTCAAATCTTCATCACAATCTTCATCGCGTTCTTGGGTTTGTGTTGCATCGTTGCCAAGTCGAGTCCCAAGTCGCTGAATGCCTTGGGTGCATCGTCGAGCGAAATGACTTTGGTGAAGAACGGTTTCATATTCAAGCGATTTTCTTGGAAGAGTCGAATCGAAGGCACCATCGTGTTTTGCCCCAGATACACACCCAGAATCTTGGTCGCCCAACGCGTGATGTCGTTCGGGACAACCGTCGCGCGCACACTCGAATCCATTCCAAATACCAACACCTTGCCACCTGGCGTCACGCATTTGAGCGCTTGCTCAAACGCGTTGCCTGTTGCTTCGATCACAATATCGGCTTTGCGTCCGTAGGTGAACTCGGTGATCTTTTGCTCAATGTCCACTTCGCGCGGATTCCACACCGTCAAGCCACACTCTTTGGCAACGTTGATGCGGAACGGATCAATTTCGGTGACCGCGACTTTGGCGGCGATGTTCTTGGCAAGTTGCGCGAAGAGATAGCCGATGGGACCAAAACCCAGAATCAACACATAATCGTACGGCATCATCAAGAGCGTGTTCATCCCGTTGACGACCGTTGCCAACGTTTCGACTTGCGTGCCGAGCACATCGTCAATTTCCGGTGGAAGCACATAACATTGTTTTTCGGGACAAGGCAGTACTCGGCATAACCACCATCTCGCATCACGCCGAGCGCACTGGTCTTGATGTCAACGCACTGACTCGACATCCCCATTCGACAGAACGAGCAAAAGCCGCAACGAATGTTGTTATCCACCGCTACGCGATCACCAACCTTGATGTGACGCACACCCGAACCGACAGCCACCACCTCGCCACAAAACTCGTGGCCCAACACGGTGCCGGGTTTAAAGTGATGTTTGCCTTCGAGGATTTTTACATCGCTACCGCAAATCCCGACGGCTTTGACTTTGAGGAGCACATCGTCGGGCTCTTTGATTTGCGGAATCGGTCGCTCGACGCGTTCGAGTTTGCCAACATCCGCGACGATAAACGCTTTCATCTTGTCCATTTATTCCTCCTTCATTTGATTGGTCGTGTAGATTCACGCACGATCAATTGTCCTTGAATGATCATATCTTCGACTGCCGCGCGCGGGTCTTTGATGAGGGTCAACGCCATTTGCATTGCCGCTTGTCCCATTTCAAACATTGGTTGAGCAATTGTAGTGAGGGGTGGGTCAACATACGTGGCGAACAAGATGTTATCGAATCCAACGAGGGAAATGTCTTGGGGAACACGAATCCCGCGCTGTTTGAGTGCGCGCAATGCACCGATGGCGGTCATATCGTTGTAACAAAAAACGGCGGTGGGCATTGGACGATGCTCCAACAGTTGCACGATGTGCTCACCACCACTCACACGCCCATCGCCATCACACACCAGCGTACGATCGTACGCAATGCCGGCGCGACGCAACGCGCGCCAATACCCCGCGAGGCGATTCTTGGTCGCGCGATAACCTGCGGGACCTGT
>JAOACU010000394.1 GCA_026417715.1 Anaerolineae bacterium
GATGCACGATCATCGCGGCATCTACATCGTTGAAAATGCCGCGTTCGACGAGAATCACTTTGCCACCGCCGCCTTCTTCCGCCGGCGTGCCAATCACTACGACGCGTCCGGGCAGTTCGGCGAGAACGTGCTTGACCGCCAGCGCGGCGCCCAGTGCGGACGCCGCCATCAGGTTGTGTCCGCACGCGTGTCCCAGTTCGGGCAGCGCGTCGTACTCGGCAAGGAGTGCGATGGCGGGACCTTCGTCGTTACCGCGCGCTTCGGCGCGAAACGCGGTTGCCAAATCGGCGATGCCGCGCGCCACAGTAAAACCCGCGCGTGCGAGTTCGTCGCAAAGCAGCGCGGACGCCTTGAACTCTTGAAAACCGATTTCGGGATTCGCGTGAATCGTGGTGCTGATGTGGATCAGGTACTCGCGCTGTGCTTCGATGTACGCCAGCGCGCGTTGTTTAAGTTCACTCGTGTTCGTCATCGCTCCTTTCGTAAAACGTGATCCCCACGCGTCGAATGTGATCGAGCACGTCGGGGTCAGTGATGTAATCGAAGATGGATAAATCAATCGTGTATGGTAACAACAGATTGTCGAGTTCGTTCATAATTTGTTGCAGTCGTTGCAAAGTGAGATCGGCATCAACGCAGAGCGCCAAGTCAATATCCGAACCATTTTTATAGTTGCCTTTGGCGCGCGAACCGTAGAGGATGGCTTTTTTCACCTGTGGATAGCGCGCCAAGACTGCGCAAATTTTTTGGATGGTCGTCTCTTCCAAACCAAAACGCTGTGTCATTGTGCCTCTTGTTGCAATGATTGCAATTTCGCATGCAGGGTCACGAACGCGTTGAAATATCGGTTGAAGATGTCGGCGGTGACCTGCTCTACCAATGTTTCGTCGTAGGTATGGTTCGTTAGCGTTCGGCTAGTGATCATTGCCATCCACGTTTCACCGTCTTGGATCAAGCCACGCTTGAACGCCAAACGAAAGACGTCGCGACTTCCGTGTAACCCTGTTTCGCCCTGCGCTTCAAAATAGTCCTTGAGTGTGTTCCACGCGAGTTCGTAGGTGTACTCGAACGATTGAATCAAACCTTGTTTCTCGAATTCGTTCAACGTTCCTTTTTCGATGAATCGTCGTAGTTGATTAAGGGCTTTGGTAAAGTGTTTGAAACGTTGTTGCCAACGAATATCTTTTGTTGTCATTTTGTCGTTCCCAGTGTAACCGATTGTCATCATCCGCTGGGAGCAAGTGCGGTATGACCAGACCTCACAGGTCTCCAAGACCTGTGAGGTCTTGATCGAATTTCCATTTCCCTTGTGCGCGCAGGGCTTGTTCCAAATCTTGCTCGATTAGAATTTGCTTGATTTCCTCAGGCGTGCGATGTCGTCCAATCGAATCGGGATGCGCGGCAAGATGCAACACGACGCGCGCAGCCACCATCGCGCATTCGTGCAAGTCGCGCGTGTTCACCTTGTCGAGTGTATCCATCGCGGTATGCCCAAAGCCGCGCCCCAGCGCGCGGTCTTGCTCGCGCGCGAACATCATAATTGCTGGCACACCTTCCATCAAGAACGGAAAGTGATCGGACGCGGTCACCACGCGGTCGCTCAACTTGAGTGGATAATCCGTCTCTTTGGTGATACGCTTGAGCAACGCTTCGATGTCGTCCAAGCCACTGTACGAAAAACCTTTGCGTCCACTCCCGACCGCGCCATCGAGCTGGATCATCAGCGCAATCTGTTGCCTTTCGTCGCGATGTTTCTCGACGTACCCGGTCGAGCCAAGCACGCCCAACTCTTCGCACGCAAACGCGATGAAACGCAACGTGCGCCGCAACTGACCCTTGAGCGGCGCGAACACGCGCGCCAGTTCCAACACCAGACACGTGCCGCTGGCATCGTCCATCGCGCCTTGCGAAATGTCGTGTCCGTCGTAATGCGCGCCGACAACGATCACTTCGTCCGTTTGTCCGCGCACTTCACCGACGACGTGCCAAGCGGTGGTGGGATGCGATTCGTTTTGCACGTCGAGTGCGACAATCGTTTCACCTTTTTCGATGAGGCGTTTGAGCGCGGCGCCCGTTTCGTACGAAACCGCCACCGCCGGAATTTCGCCAAGTTTGCCGGCGCGCAGTGAGCCGCTTTCGGGCAAGCCGCCGGGCAAATGACGCGCGTACACAAAACCGATGGCGCCGGCGTCCACCGCCCAACCGTACTTTTCGCGACGATGTGGTACGCGTCCTTCTTCGGGATTCGCGCTAGAACACAAAACGATTTTGCCTTTGAGCGCATCTTTTTTGCGCGCATACTCTTTCTCCGTGCCCATTCCCACATCCACGATGGGTGCGCGCAAACCACCTGCAGGCGTGGACGGCGAATAGACGAGCGAAATCGCGTCGAACGATTGCGCGCGCGGCGCGACGACGTCGAGCGCGCAGGGGCCACGCCACCAACCCAGATACTCGAACGGGTCGAGGTGAACGTTGTCCAAACCGTAGGCGCGGAATTTTTCTGCGATAAAATCGCGCGCTTGGACTTCGCTGGGTGTGCCAGCAAAGCGGCTGCCAAAATCGCAGAGTGTTTCCAAGTTCGTGGACAATTCGCGCGTAGTCCACGTTTCGGCGATGAGGGTTTTGTCGAGAGTAGAAAGGTTCATTGGGGTTACTCAGTAGTGCGT
>JAOACU010000395.1 GCA_026417715.1 Anaerolineae bacterium
ACCATCGGCTATCTATTGCCGTATATCGTTTCGGGGAGTATCATCGTCTCGCTGGTGTTGAGTTTGCCGACTGTGGGTCCCTTGCTCCTCAAGGCATTGATCGCGCAAGATATGTTCCTTGCGGGAACTATCGTGTTGATGTTGGGAGTGCTCACTGTGATCGGTACGTTGATTTCCGACTTGTTATTGATGTGGATTGATCCACGCATTCGCTTGGGGAGGCACTAATGGCTGAAGCCACACTCCCCCAAGAATCCTTCACCACCACTGCCGCCGAAGAAAAAATTGCCGTTGCAACGCAATGGCAATTGATGTGGTGGCGTTTTCGCAAACACAAACTCGCGCTCGCGGGTACAGTAGTTTTGATTTTCTTCTACCTCATCGTCATCGGCGCCGATTTCCTCGCTTATACCGATCCCGATGAATCGAACGCGCAACGTTCGTTGATTGAACCTCAACCGATTCACTGGTTCGATAATGGCAAGTTTGCGCCATACGTGCATCCACTCAAAGGGAGACGCGATCCTGTTACCTTCAAGCGCGTGTACGCACCTGATTTGGAAACCAAAGTCCCGATTCAATTTTTTGGACCGGGATTTGAATACAAGTTTTTGGGACTTTTCAAGACCAACATTCACCTTTTCTCGGTCAAAGATGCCAAGCCCGAAGAAACACTCTTCCTGTTGGGTACCGATGTGCAAGGACGCGATCTGTGGTCGCGTCTGATGTACGGTACACGCACCTCGCTCACGATTGGCTTGGTCAGCGTCGCGCTTTCGTTGTTGCTGGGGGTAGTACTCGGCGGCATCTCGGGTTACTTTGGCGGTGTGTGGGACACGGTGATTCAACGCATCATCGAAATTCTCCGTTCGATTCCCACGATTCCGTTGTGGATGGGTTTGACCGCCGCGCTACCGCGCGATTGGAGCGTGACGCAAGTGTACTTTGCCATCACGATTATCATCTCACTCATCGGTTGGACGGAACTCGCGCGCGTCGTGCGTGGACGATTCTTGTCGTTGCGTCAAGAAGATTTCGTGATGGCGGCGGAACTGTTAGGATGTAGCAAAGCGCGCGTGATTTTCCGTCATATGGTTCCGTCGTTCATCAGCCACATCATCGCCGCGACGACGCTGGCGATTCCGGCGATGATCATCAGCGAGACCTCGTTGAGTTTTCTGGGGCTGGGCTTGCGTCCACCCGCGATCAGTTGGGGCGTACTTTTGCAAGACGCGCAGAACGTCCAAGCGTTAGCAATTTCCCCTTGGCTCTTGTTCCCTGCGCTTCCTGTGATTATCGCCGTGCTCGCGTTCAACTTTATGGGCGATGGTTTGCGCGACGCGGCAGACCCGTATGGATAAAAACTATTGCGTATTGCGTACTACGTAACACGGAATACGCAATACGCAATATGGAATACGAAAACATCATGACACACAACAACCAACCCCTCCTCTCCGTCCGCAACCTCAAGACCTACTTTTTCCAAGACGAAGGCACGGTCAAAGCCGTTGATGGCGCGACGTTCGATGTGTATCCCGGCAAGACACTCGGCATCGTCGGTGAAAGTGGTTGTGGTAAGAGTGTCACCGCGCAATCTATCCTGCGCATCGTGGACGCGCCTGGCAAAATCGTCGAGGGTTCGATTATCCTCACGCGCGCCGATGGTCGTCAAGTGGATGTGACCAAATTGCATCCCGATAGCCAAGAGATGCGCGACATTCGCGGCGCGGAAATCGGCTTGGTGTTCCAAGAGCCGATGACCTCGTTCAGCCCGGTACACACCATTGGCGAACAACTTATCGAAGCGATTCTTTTGCACAACAATATCAGCAAGCAAGAAGCGCGACGGCGCGGTATCGAGATGTTGCGCGCAGTGGGCATTCCCAAGCCCGAACGACGTATTGACGAGTATGCCTTTGAGTTGAGTGGCGGTTTGCGTCAACGCGCGATGATTGCTGTCGCGCTCTCGTGCAATCCGCGCCTCCTCATCGCTGATGAACCCACCACCGCGCTCGATGTGACGACGCAAGCGCAAATTCTCGACCTCTTGCGCGATCTGCAACGCGCGCGCGGAATGGCGATTATGCTCATCACCCACAACTTGGGTGTGATCGCGGAAATGGCGGATGATGTGGTGGTAATGTATCTCGGTCGCGTCGTCGAAGAAGGACCAGTGGACGATATTTTCCACGCGCCCAAGCATCCGTACACACGTGCCCTCCTGAGTTCGATTCCGAGCATCGAATCCACACCGCGCGTGCGCTTGCCCACCATCAGCGGTTCGATTCCGCATCCGTACAATCGCCCATCAGGTTGTCCGTTCCATCCGCGTTGCCCGCAATTCATCAAGGATGTGTGCGATAAAGCCGAACCCACCTTGCGCGCGGTGAATGAACGACAAAAGGTGAGTTGTTTTCTATACCAAAAAGAGATTGGAGATTAGAGATTAGAGATTGCGTATTCAATCTCCAATCTCCAATCTCCAATCTCTAATCTCTAATCTCTAATCTCCACTTGGAGAACCTGTGAAAGATTCCACTAACCAAATTCTCCTCGACGTCAAAAACCTGCGCAAATTCTTTCCGATTCGTCGCGGCATTTTGCAACGCGTGGTCGCCACTGTCCGCGCGGTGGACGATGTGACGTTTTACAT
>JAOACU010000396.1 GCA_026417715.1 Anaerolineae bacterium
GAGATGTGTATAAGAGACAGGCTCTAGCAGGCGTTACCTGATTTATTTTTTAAAGTTCATCAAATTTGTCCTACCCATTCAGGAGTGGTGATGCGTCATTATCTTTGGACGGCACTTGGCATTTGCCTTGTGCTTGTTCTTGTTTCGACGCGCGCGGTTTCTGCACAAGAACCCGATCCTGCGGATCAGGTCAAATCCTTTTTGACCGCCAAGGGGTACACGGTTATCGAGGTGGACTATTATCCCGACGCGCAAGGAAAACCGCGTCCAGATGTTGTCTATGCCTTGATGAATGCCGTCAGCGGAAATTTGGATAGCGCAGACACGGCTGCCCAAGTGGTCTTGGGCTTTCACGCATTACGCAAATATTTTCCGCGCGCGGAAACGCTAATGACGGTTCTCAACTACAGACAATATGCCATCTTCTTTTTCACCTCCAGTGCCACATTCGATCAATTTGCCCACAACGAGATTCGGAGTGATGTGTTTTGGCGCGGTGTGCGCAGCAAAATTCAGATTTACGATTGGGCCAGGAAAGCATATACCGACGAAAAGGATTTCAAATCGAACAATCAGACCAGCAAGGATTTTGGAACCACGCCTCCCAACCCCGTGCCGCCACCGCCACCTGCACCTTCAAAAGATATTGTCTTGCGCCTTGAACCATCCACCACGTATTTGCCCGCTGATGACAAGACGCGTGTAACCCTGATTGCTACGTTTCTTGATGCAAACTATGCGCCGCTCGTTGGACGCACGCTCACTTTTTCGTACGAAGTCACAGGGCAAGACACACGCGCACTGGGAACGCAAGCCACCGACTCGAACGGCACGTCGCGCGCACAGGTCAAAGCACCGCTGGATACCAATGCGCTCTTGCTCCGCGTCTCTACCGAAGCGTTGAATAGTCAAGTCTCCATCATTGTTGGTCCGCCAGTCACTGCCAAAGCCGAACAAGTGGCTGCTGTGATCGAGGGGCTAACCAAGCAAGGTTACGCGGAGGTGGACGCTGATTTCATCTCACGCAAGAGCGCGACCGGCGAAGTGACCAACACGGCGTATGTGGTGATGCGGATGGCAAGCCAGACGCTTGACCGCGCGTTTTATTCCCAATTGAGTCGCGGCTTTGGCACCTTGCGAACGGTCTTTCCAACCGCGAACCGCCTCGTGGTGATCCTCATCTATCGTACTGAAGGTCGGGATTGGTACTTGTATTGGAAAGCGCAAACAGCCCACTGGGATCAATTCGTTGCTGGCAAAATCAGCGAAACTGATTTTGGCGCTACTTGGAATACCTCGGCGCCTACGACGCAGATGACAATCCTGTAGACGATAAGGATTTTATAGACAAGAATTTTGGTGCAGGTGGTAGTGGTAAAGAAGCACGCGTGACACGTACGCTGGAATCATCATTGAAACGCGAATCCTGGGGCGAGCAGTGGCGCGGGCAAGAGTTTGTGATTCTGCCGGGCAGTTACGCCGATTCGTTCACACTCGTCGAATGGAGCGAGAACGCGACCGCGATTCGGATTTTCCAATCACCGGAATTTCGTACACCGATTCTGGAATTCAAGCGCGGCGATTCACTCGACATATTGAAAAAATGGCGGCTGGGTCAAGGGCAATATCTGTTTGCGATTGTCGCGCCCAACGCGCCTGCTACCGCACGAATGACCTATGTGGAACATTTGCCGCAGTGAGGAACAACCAATGTTCAGCATCCTCAAACGAATTTGCCTGACCTTGATTGTGGTGTTCGTCTTGATGTTCGCGGATCAAGCCCAAGTGATTCGCGCGAACGACGCACCGTCCAACATTTTCGATGCGTTATCCTTCGATGCGCCCGCGTGGCAAGTGAGCGAGGTTGATCTAGGACTGGGTGCGGTGAGTGTCTTTCAAGCCGTCCGCGATGCGCCGTTGGTCTTGGGCAAGGCAACTGCCGTGCGCGTGATGATCACCCTGCCCACCAACGTGAGCGTGGATGCCAAGATCGCGTTGGATGTCAACGGCAAACTCTACGAACGCGCCGTAGAGTTGCTCGGACCGCAAATGATTGTCATAATGCGCGTGGATGAGCCGCGCGTCCTCGCGCCCGTCGTCATCAAAGCAACTGTGATGCCCACCGGTCTCGTGCGCGATCCCAACCCTGCGAATAACACGCGCACTGCAACGTATCAAACCGTGCAAACCGTCGAAAAGATCGTCGCCTTCTTCTTGCCGGTGGATTGGACGCCCGAAGAGCAGAGTCGGCACAATTTCAATGTGACGTATCCCAAGTACGTGCAAGACGCGTCGGATTTTTTCATCGGCGCATATCCGTTAGCAACCGAGCAAATCAGCATAGATTCGATGATGACGCCGCACGTCCTCACACCCTTCGAAAAGACGCTGGTGGATAGCACTGGAAAATCGAGTTACCGCAATTTGCTCGCGCTGTACGGCAGTATTGCTATCGCCGGGCGTCGGTATCGTCCCGACGCGATCATCGTCGTCGGCATTGTGCCCCCAGGTTGGTTCAGCAAAAACGGCAAGCCCAACACAGCAGGACTGGCGTTGATGTCCGTGCAAGGAACAGTCCTCAGTCAGTTCGATCCCGTTGATATAAACACTGCCGCGCACGAAGTTGGGCATCTCTACGCGTTGTATGAGGA
>JAOACU010000397.1 GCA_026417715.1 Anaerolineae bacterium
GGCTTGTAGATTTTCCGCGCCGGGTTGCATCCACACGACCTTTGCCTTTTTGGCGATGGCTTGCTCGACGATTTCCGGCACCGCTTCGGGTGGGCGAAAAATGTCCACCACATCTACGGGTTCGGGAATCGAAAGCACATCGGGGTACGCTTTTTCGCCAAGTACTTCGGTGAGGTTCGGATTGACCGGAATGATTTTATAGCCGCGCTCTTGCAAGTACTGCGCAACCTCGTAACTCGGCTTTTGAGGATTGGACGACAAACCGACGACGGCAATCGTTTTGCTTTCGTTCAAAACTTGAGCGATTGGATCCATACGTTAATTCTTGCTCACACCTTGTAAAATTTTTTGCACGAACATTGCTTCGGGCATTCCGCCTTCCAAGCGCACGCGCTCATTGGCGACGGTCAACGGCACGCCGTAGATTTGATAACGTTCGGCAAGGTCAGGATACTCGGTCGCATCCACCGCATCGGCAGTAATCAGTTCGCTTTCCATTGCCATTTTGTGCGCCAACCTGACGGCACGCGGGCAGTGCGGTCAGGTAGGAGTGGTGAACACTTGCAAATGCAATGGATTGGTCAGTTGCTTGAGCGCGTTCTTGGTTTGCGCGGTCAATCCCGATTCACCAGCGGACACATCGAGAATATCACCGATGAGCGCGGCGAATTCGTAACCAGCGGGAACACCATAGTAGCGAATGCCATAGTCGCGCTCGTGTGGTTTTTGTTCCGCACCGGCGATCAGCAAGCGCGGCGGCTCGAGGCGCGTGATGGCAATCGCTGGCACGCGCGCGATGCGATACTGGGCAACCGCGTCGCGATCAATCGCAAAGTTGTATTCCTTGAGTTCGATCTTGTTCGACAAGCCAACGACTTCTTCCAAGACTTGTTTGGTGAGACCACAGTACTCGCAGTTCAATGCTTGGGTAAAGAACACCAAGCGCACGGGGTTTTGTAACTGATTCAATTCTTTGCGCAGATTTTCGCGATCTGCATCACGTAGTAAAGGCACGGTTCCTCCCTTGGGATTGGCTTTTGGAGATGCGCGTCAACGAATAGACAACAAGCGGATTCGTTGAGGCATTTCTGGGTCTAGCGCGGCGCGCGCGTGAGTAGGTCGAGCATCTCGGTAATTGCCGCGCGCGATTTGCGTTTATCGGTTTGCTGTAAACATTCGACGGCGTACTGTTCTACCAGCAAACGACTCACACTCCGCACGGCTTGGTTGATGGCGTTCAATTGATGGAGAATATCGGCACACTCGCGATCTTCTTGCACCATCTTTTGCACGCCGCGCGTTTGTCCTTCGATGCGTTTCAAGCGTTGCAGGATTTGGGCTTTGGTGTTCTGCACCATAACCTACCTTTGATAACACACGGTTATCGGCGGGGGAGTCCTCAGCCACTCGGCGCGCAAGACGCGGACGCTAGGGCTGACGACGCGCGACCCGAACCGACGGCTTGCGCGGCGGTCACTTGTTTTTCGACGTGTTGCCCACCACAATCGGGACACGTCGGCGTGACAGGGGCATTGAGCGAACGGACGAAAACCTCGAACGGCTTTTGACAATCGTCACAAAAGTACTCGTAAATCGGCATACGTGATCACCTGTGCTATCAAGATTAGACATTATGCGACGTCCACCAAGGTCACGAAAAAATCTTGGTGTCTCTTCGTGTCCTTCGTGGAGAACGTCTATTGTTGATGTTCGACCGCATCCATCACCGCGCGCAAAGCAAGTTCGACTTCTTGTGCCACCGTGTTCATATCGGCATTGGGAAACATTGTCGCCAATAGTGATGGCTTGAGTAACGCCACGTGTGTTTTACCTTGCTCGACCCACACATTGATTTTGCAAGGCATCATCAAACCGATATACGGACTCGTCGCTAGTGCTCGATGCGCGTAACGCGCGTTGCAGATCTCGATGATTTTGTAGGGTTCGCGCGCGAGTCCTTTTTCGGCAAGCGTCGCCTGAACGTCATGAACGTGTAGCACGCGAAATCCCTGCGCAGTGACAGCGGTTCGGATTGCTTGTTCGATTTCTTGCAATGGACGCTCGGTCGTAAACGTGTAAGCAATGTCCATTCTCTATCCTCCTACTTGAGGATAGCATCCAATTTGCGCGTAATCATCGCTTTGGGCACTGCGCCAACGATGCGATCGGCTTCGCGCCCATCTTTGAAGATAATCAAAGTGGGAATGCCCATAATGCCATACTTGACCGGTGTTTGCGGATTGGCATCGGTGTCCATTTTGGCAACGACGACCTTGCCAGCGTAATCGCGTGCAAGTTCTTCGACAATCGGCGCGATCATTCGGCACGGTCCACACCATTCTGCCCAAAAATCTACCAGCACGGGCAACTTGGATTCCAAAACCGTCTTGTTAAAATCAGCATCGGTGACATGTAAGAGATTGGTGTTAGCCATCGGTTCCTCCTCAAGGTGAATAGGATACCCCTACGGGGTATCGGTACTTACATTATACCTTTTTGATGATCTTTGTCAATGCCAACTTGTTAGATGCACACAAACACCAAAGGTTACAACAACAAGACCTTCGAGGATTAGTTCCCCGAAGGTCTTGTGTTCAACTCCCATTCGCTACTGGACGGAATTTGTAGCCATACACAATCACAC
>JAOACU010000398.1 GCA_026417715.1 Anaerolineae bacterium
TCCCATTACATTGACATTGCTGCTCAGATTGCCATCCAGCACGCCGTTAAAGGGATGCCCCGGCGTCGGCGTTGGCACCGGTCCCCCCGGCGTCGGCACCATGACAATATGGGTATCCATTGCTTGAACAAAATCGCCTTGTTTAGCTGCCGGTTGGCCCATGGTAGTTACGCCTCACGCTTCACGCTTCACGCCTCACGCTTCACGCCTCACTGCACCCTCCCAAACCGCTGCGCCACAATCCGCTGTCCCTCCGCGCTCAACACAAACGCAACAAATTCTTGCATCTCCACATCTGCCGCTTGCGGCACAACGAACGAAAGCACGCGCACAAACGGATACTTTAGACTCTCGACGGTTTCACGCGCAAGGGGCACATCATCAATCGTCAGCGCGCGCACGTTCGCGGTGACCGCGTTCATCGAAACGTAGCCAATCGCTTCGGGATGACGCGCCACGTAATCCACGACGGCGGCTTCGCTTGGCATCACAACAGCAGTGAGCGTGACGCGCGTTCCTTGCATCGCCATCGTCTCGAACGCGTGGCGCGTGCCCGATCCTTCCTCACGACTCACCACAACAATCGGCTTGCCCGCCATCGGACCGAGGGGCCAGACCAAAATCTCACCCGAAAACACTTGGACGAGTTGCGCGCGCATAATCGCGTTGATCGGATTCGACGGATGCACGATGACGGCGACACCATCGCGCGCGATGGCGACCGCGCGCGTGCCAACGAGTTCGCTCGGTTTGATGGCGCGCGCGACCAGTCCAATCGTGTTGGTGTATTCGCGCGCGGCGCGAATGCCTATGGCGGAGTTTGCTGCGCGAATCGTGATGGTTACATAAGGGCGTTGTTGCGTGTACGCCTCTGCAAGTGATTGCGCGAGCGCGTGCATCGAATCGCTTCCCACGAGTTGCATTTGCACGGGCTTGCGCGGTGGCGGCGCGCACGCGGCGAGGAGGATAGCGATTGCAAGCCAGTACAGAATTCGACCGCAGACCGCCGACCGCCGACCGCCGTTCACCAATTTGACGCGGCGGTCTGTGGTCAGCGGTCGGCGGTCGTTCGTCCTCCGTCCTCCGTCATCCGTCATCCTCACCCCCGCATCACCGCAACGACGATGACAAACACTGCAAGCAACCAACGATACACCACGAACACATCGGTTGAATGACGTTGTAAGAAACGCAAGAGGAATTTGATGCACAAATAGCCACTGATTGCCGCGCTCAACATTCCCACAGCAAAGAACAGCACTTCGGAAGAGGACATCCCCGCGCGCGCCAAATCGTACGCACTCTTGGCGCCCGCACCCGCGATGATCGGCGCGGAGAGAAGGAACGAAAAACGCGCCGCCGCCGCGCGTTCGAGTCCGAGCGCGAGTCCCGCCGTGATGGTCGCGCCCGAACGTGACACTCCAGGAAAAAGCGCGAGTGCCTGCGCGCAACCGATGAGGATCGCATCTTTCAGCGCGAGGTGTGATAGCGCGCGTGTGTGTCGCGCAATGCGCTCTGCGACGAATAACGCCGCGCCCAAGAGCGCGATGATGATGCCCATCGCGATCATCGCACCCGACGTGTGTGGCGCGTTCGGTGCGTGGAACAGTTCTTCGATTTTGCTCTCGAACAACGCGCCCGCGAGCGCGCCAGGAATCGTGCCGATGATGAGATACCACGCGAGGCGTCGCTCCACATCGTCACCGATTTTACGTTCGACGATGCTGGCAACGCCCGCGCGAAACAGATTCACCCACTCGCGCGCAAAAAACGACAGTACGGCAACAAGCGTCCCCAAGTGCAATGCCACATCGAACGCCAATCCTGGATCGTCCCAATCGAACAACCAAGGGATGATGATGAGATGCGCGGAACTAGAAATCGGAATGAATTCTGTCGCGCCTTGTACAATACCGAGTACGATGGCTTGCAAAAGATTCACGATGCTCCTTTAACGTCGTTGGAATTGTTCGATGAGCAACACAATGCCCAGCGCGATGAGAGCGAGGGGCCACCATCTTGCCCACTCGGTACCGACAAATGGAATCGAGCCGATGGCGATCAACACCGCGCCGCCGATCAGTTGCCCAAAGAAGCGACGACGCGCGCCGAATCCGAGTGCGCGCAAGAGCGCTTGGAGTATCAGAATACCTCCCAAGCCGATGAGGAACACTCCCCAGAAATTTTCCCAGCGCACACCCAACAGTTGGTTTTGCGCGAGGAACAACGCGACGCCAAGCAGAATTAGCACCAGCCCACCTGTCATCGCGCTCAGACGATCGTGGGAACGATTTTCGCTCATTGGGTTTTCCTCCCTTGACTAATTTTCAATTGCCGATTTTCGATTGCCGATTGCACTCAATCGCAAATCTCGAATCTCAAATCTCAAATCTCAAATCTTTCGTCCTCCGTCCTCCGTCTTCCGTCAAACTAACTCAAGCACGCGCGCCAAATTCTCGACGCGCGCATCCGCGAACGAAAGGTCTTGGTGTTGCGTGTACCGATTCGGGACGACGATGACGTACAAGCCCGCCGCTTTTGCCGCGCGCGCACCACTCGCGCTGTCTTCGAGTGCAACGCAGTGCGCGGTATTCGCGCACAACGATTCGCACGCGCGCAGATAAATATCGGG
>JAOACU010000399.1 GCA_026417715.1 Anaerolineae bacterium
TGAATTCGATGGACGCATACGGCAACGGAAAATCGCCGCGCGCGTTCACCGTGAGTGCGATTTCGTTTGGCTCGGCAATCACTTGCAACGTCACTTCGGTAAATTCACCACGCTGATAGTTGAGCGTGATGCCATCGTCTTCAATCAGTGTGAACGCGCCTTGCCCCGACCGTGAATGCGGAAACACGTACGCTTGGCGCACATCATCGGGTTCTGCGCCAACGTGCCGCATCACTTTGCCCATCGGAATCATTCCACCCGCGCGCACAAAGAGCGGAATGCGTTCAAGTGGCGCATCGGCAACAATCGTTTGTCCACCCTCGTAGCGCGCGCCTGTGTAAAAATCGTACCACTCGACATCGCGCGGTAGATACACTGCGCGCGTGCGCGCGCCATCTTCGAGCACAGATGCCACCAACAAATTCGGACCCAGCATAAAGTCGAACGATTCGGTGTGCGTGTGTTCATCGTACGGAAATTCGTACACCATCGGACGAATAATCGGGCGACCAGTGCGCGCGGCATCGAACAAGAGTGAATACAAGTACGGAATCAGACGATAACGAAACTCGATCGTCTCGCGAATGATCGGCAACACTTCGGGATACATCCAAGGTTCGTTGACCGTACAATCGAGATGCCACGAATGAATCGTAAAGCGCGGATGAAAGATGCCGTTCTGCACCCAACGCACAAAGAGTTCGGGTTCGGGTTTGAAACCAAAGAATCCGCCAACATCGTGCCCAATGTTCGGCGCGCCCGAAAGACTCATTCCCAAACCCATCGGAATATTGTAGCGCAACGTGTTCCACGACGTATAGTTATCCCCCGACCACATTTGCGCGTAGCGTTGTACACCTGGACAACCCGAACGCGAAATGAGATACGGACGCAGGTGCGGCGCAAACGCGCGTTGTGCTTCGTACGAGGCGCGATTCATCAGCAATGTTTGCACCGGGCGCAAGAGTGACACGCGTATCGGTTTGCCAAAGCCCGCGCAACGCGCTTCATCGTCCCAGATTTCGTACTCGTTGTTATCGTTCCACGTCACTTCGATACCATAATCGAGCACGCAATCCTTGACGCGCGCTTGCCACCATTCGTAACCTGCAGGGTTGGTGAAATCAATGTACGAGCCGCGTCCCCCCCAAAACGTTGTCACGTGCGGTTCATCCGATTCGGCTTCGCGCACAAAGCCGCCGAGTGCTTTGACTTCTTCGTAACGCGGATGCGTTGTGAGCAGACACGGTTTGATGTTGAGCGCAAGATGCATCCCTGCTTCACGAAATTCGCGACTGAGTTCGCGCGGATCGGGGACGCGTTGCGGATTCCAATGAAACACGTGACGCTGATCATCAATCATCGTCACGCCCGACGAGATGTGAAATGCATCGCAAGGGATGCGATGTTCGCGACACAGCGCGATGAACTGCTTCAACTGTTCTTGCGCGTCATCCGATTCGGTGTACGTCATCGTTGAAGCCAGATAACCCAACGTCCAACGCGGCGGCAAGACGATACGACCGATGAGCGCGGAAAACTTTTCGACAACCTCCGCGATGCTTGGTCCGTAGATGAAATATAAATCAATATCGCCATCATCGGCTTGATAGTAACGATAACGACCGTGATACGCGTCTAACTCGCGTCCCAAAACGAACGTCGTCGTCGCCAGATTGTCGTAGAACAAACCGTAGGCGATTTGCAAATCGGGAACGAAGGTGATGTAGAACGGAAAATGTTTGTAGAGCGGATCGGTTTTCTCCGCGTCGTAGCCGAGTGAATCGAGATTGAGCATCCGCATTCGCGTTCCGACTTTGTCGAGCGGACCGGTGCGCTCGCCGAAACCGTAATAGTGTTCATCGGGACGACGTTCCATATAGTGCCAAATCGCGCGTCCTGCGCGATCGTACGCGTACGCGCCTTCGTTCAAATCGGCAGCAAAGGTATTGCCGCGTAAATCACTCCAACTCAACATCAGTTCGTTTAAAGTGATGTCGAGTCGCAGTTGCGTTGTCTCGATACGAATGCTCGTATCCGAAATTTCGCGTGTGTGCGCGGGCAAGGTGAAACGCGAAAGGTCGTCGCGCGCGCGACCTTCGCGCGGCATTTCGCCGTCCTTGCCCACCACCGTCCACGTACGATCGAGGCGCGGTGTGCCTTCGGAAAACATTTGCACACGAATCAAATCGTTTTCCAGCACGCTCACGCAAAAAAGTTCGCCGCGTGCACCAACAAAAGTGAGTGTGTGAGGTTGAGTTTCTTGCAAATGAACTCGGGTGAGGGTTGTGAGTCGCATAGTCATTCCTTGATGTGGGACGAAAGACGAAAGACCAAAGACGAAGGACAAAAGTTTGTCGTTCGTCATTCGTCCTCCGTCATCCGTCCTTCGTCATTCGTCCTCCGTCATTTCCGCACAACACCGCCGCCGGCAAACTGCTCCACGCTTGCAAAAATCCCCCAGGCGGATACGGGGGCGAAAAGTATTCAACGGGTGTAAGCCAACCGCGCGCCAGACCATACTCCCAACCGCGCGTGAGTACGTAACGCCAATCATCGTCGCCGCGCGCGCGTAGAATTTGCGCACACACAGCATCCCAATAAAGCCAATCCGCGCCGTTGTGATAACG
>JAOACU010000400.1 GCA_026417715.1 Anaerolineae bacterium
GGCGTCCACTGTGTAACGATACACGCCCGGCACATCGAGCACCCAAGGTTCTTTGCCCGCCCACGAGCCACTGGCATCGCCGACACCTTGCGCGACGACTTGGCGACCATCGGGATAGTACAGCGTGAATTTCATATTCGCCGGCACCATCGGATCAATTTGGAACGCGGGGATGAACGGCGTGCCTTGCTCGTACACCATTCCTGGGCGCGCGTTCATCGCAAGGAAAAAGCGCGCCTTTTCGCCGGTGGGTCCGAGGAGGTCTTCCGACCCCGGCGCAATCACGCGATTGTTCTTGGTGCCGCCGGGCAAGATGATTGCGTTTGCCATATAGCCCGCGTACAGCGGTGCTTGTCCTTGATTGCGAATCACCACGCCACCGATGAGCCGATAGATTTCGCCGGGCGCATCGCCGTTGCTGGTGGCGTTGATTTGTCCACCAAAGTTCGTGTTGGTGGTGGGCCAGTACGGCGCGCGCACACCATCTTCGCCGACGAGGAAGCGTCCCATAAAACCGGGACGTGGCGCGGCGGCGTAAAAGTACTGCCAATCGGTGATGTATTCGGGAAAGAGGTGCGGTGAGTAACCGTTCGAGGTTTGCAGGCGTACGTTCGTCAAACCAATCGGTTGGATTTTGGGATCGTACGGCGCGGGATTGTTTTTGTACGCCCACGTCAGCGTCGGATTGATTTTGTTCGCGCCTTGATACTCGGCGGCGATGAGCAACACATCGCCCGCGTTGTACGGAAAATCAATGTGCACCAATTGTTGTTCATCGGTTTGCCGATTGTGCCAACCTTCAAAATTCGTTTCACCGCGTTCGACTAACTTGTCACCGACCTTGAGCATCTTGCCGTGCGCGACGATTGGCGAATCGAGTGGATAAACGACGCCGGCGTGGCGCATAGATTCGACCCACAGATGCCCATCGGCATCGGTGTACTTGGCGATGAGATGCGCGGCGTACTCGCCGGGCGCATCGAAGACGAGCGGTTTCATCCCTTGTGCCGCGCCAAAGATTCCACCCGCCGATGCTTTGCCCGAATACGTGATCGTCTTCGCCTGCTTGGGATCGGAATTGACGAACAAGGTCGCGGTGACCGTCACATCGGCAGGCACGGCGGGCGCAAAACCGATGTCACGTCCGTAGCGATTGCCGACGGGATACGGCTGCCCCTGAAACGTCGCGGTCGCGAGCGTCATTCGCTTGGCGATCCAGAATTTGTACGTGCCGCCACCTTCGTAACGATTGCCCCAAATGTCTTGTGTCCATCCCGTCGCGTGAACGGTGTACTGTCCGTACATCGGTGGCTTCCATTGCGTAAATTTTGGATTGCGCGTGGTGATGCCGTTACCGGCTTTGGCGACGAACGGCGCAGTGCCCAAGTCCACCACCTTGCCATCGGGTTGTGTGATTTTGATCGTCAGTTCGCCTTTGGTGTAATCCCAAGGAATGTTTTGCCGTTCGGAAATCGAATCGGTGGGGAATTGCGGTTCGAGTGAGTACGCCAAAACGTTTTTGGGATTGTTCTCGTCGTACAGCGGCAGAATCACATCGTCGTGAATGATGTGGCGCGGCGAAAGCGCAAAGTGCGCCTTGTCTTCTTCGGCGACTACACCGCGATAACCGTTCGAGTTGTAACTGGCAAGGAGCACCCAAGGGACGCGCGGTGTGATCATCGTCGCGTCCACGAACTTGCCGCTCACGTGTTGCGCGCTAGCAAGAATCGGTGGAGAGTACGATTCCGAATCGCAAGGACCTTTCGGAAAACCGCGCCGCGCGAACGCCTCGGCATTCAAGTTGGCAAGCCGATTCTTCATCGCCGCGCCGTAATCGAGTCGCAAACGATAGACGCCGGGTGGCAAATCGTTCGGCAGTTTCGTCGTCACGTTGAAAGTGATGAGGCGCGCGTTTTCGATTTTTTGCGTCGCGGTGATGGGCACACTCACCAACTCGTCCACTGGCGTACGGAAACGATAGCCAAAGCGCGTGGTCACCGCGCCTTGCACGCCGCCTTCGATGGGCAAGCCAGTGGGTGTGAGGAGCGTGGACATTCGCTCGTCGCTCGGCAGACGCAAGATGCCGTCCGCGTCGAAGGTGCGTTCGGCGGTGACGAGGATGACGAACGCATCGGGCTTGAGTCCTTTCATCGCCGCGACGTTGAGGTACGCGTCGGACACGCGCAAGGTGGCTTGCAATTTCACCGTTGCGCCTGGTGACCACTTGGACGGCGATGTGACCACATCGGCGCGCCATTCACCGAAACTGGTGTTGCCCACATCGCTAAAGCGAATTTCGTTCGCGGTGGGTTCTACCCAGTTCGATGGTGACGCGCCTTGCGCGCGCGGCGTGCTCGTCGGTGCGGCGGCGACGCTTGTCGGCACAGCGACCGCAACGCGATGCGCGGACACGTTCGGCGATGCGCTCGGCGCGCACGCGGTTAGGATGATTAGGATTAGAATCGTCAAGTGTTTGAACATTGGAAACTTCCTGATGGGTGACGGAGGACGGAGGACGGATCAGACCTCACAGGTCTCTGAGACCTGTGAGGTCTAGAACCGTTTCGTCGTGAATTCACTGCCGTCACTAGCCCCCGCGCAGGCGCGCCAACTTGTCCCGCGCGCGTAC
>JAOACU010000040.1 GCA_026417715.1 Anaerolineae bacterium
CGCATCCACCGGCGAAAGGTAAATCGTTTCGGGACGTTCACGCAATTTTTGCGCGAGCGTCAAGTACCCCACATCGAACGAATCGAAGGCGCCGGTGCGCGCACCCCAGATCGCAAAATAATCGCGCGCGGTTGAGAAGGTGCTGAATGCCAACCCTGCCAGCAGTAGCAAGTAAGCAGTAGGCAGTAAGCAGTAGGCAGGTGGCAGGTGGCAGGTGACGGACAGCGGGCGGCGGCTTGCCCTGAGCATAAGCGAAGGGTCGTCGGTCTTCCGTCTTCGATCGAACAGCCACGCGAAACCATACGCCACCATGAGCGCGATTGCCGGCGTTGCCGCGATGTTCCGCCCAAAGTGCGGCGCAAAATCGGTGACGATGCTCGGCGTGCTCATCACGATTAACCACAACAACATCAAACGTGCTGCGCGTCGTTGCAGGCGCGCGAGACACACGCCTAAACCCGCGATGAATCCCAGCGCCAAAAACGGATCGAGCGCGGGACGTTCGGGCAAGTTGCTACGCGGATTCGCATCGCCACGCACGAAAAACATTCCCGCCACCTTGAGCGCGTGGTCGAGCATCGTTTCGACGTTGAACGCGGCAACACTTTGGGGACGCTCGAAAAATTGTTCTGGGTGTGCTGCCAAGTATATCCCAAGCGGCGCAAAAACCAAAATGGCAACGATGACGATGAGACCAAGTCCGCGCGCGTTCTGCGCGAAAAATTTTCGATCCACGAGTGATTCGATCACGACAAACGCGCCAAACAAAATCGGCACAAAGAGCGCGGCTTTGTAGGTGTAGAGCGTGGCGGCGAGAAACACTCCAGCAAGAATGTGAAACGCAAAACGCGAAACACCAAAACTGAAAACTGAAAACTGAAAACTGATACGTGATACGTGATACGCAATACGTGAGACGTTATTGAGTGCGCGGACAAGGAAAAAGAGGGCGAGCGTCAACATCAGCGGTGTGAAAATTGGCTCCATCCCCAAACGACTAAAGTTGATGTGCCAGTACAAAATTGCCAGCACGAACGCGGCAAGCGCGGCAAGCCCGCGCGAACGAAACAGTGCGCGCGCGAGCGCGTACAACGCGGCAACGGTGAGTGTGCCTGCCAACGCCGAAACAAGTCGTAGTGTCCAAGAGCGTTCACCCAAGATCGCGAACATTAGCGCGGTGGTGTAAATCGCCATCGGCTCTTCGGTCATATCCTCGGTGAAAAAAATCGGGCGTTCGATGCCCATCATCACGCGATACGCCATCGTCGCGTTGAACGCTTCGTCAAAGTGCAAGCCCGGCGGCAAATGCGCGAGCGCGTGCACACGTAAAAACAGCGCGAGCAAAATGATTGCACACGCCAGAAGCAAATGCCACGTTCGATTCATCGCTTCACTCGCAACGTACCCAGAATCACGCGGTCTTCCTCCACGCGCTTGCCTTCGATGAACACCGGCAGACGCGCGAGCGTTGCCGCGTCGTACATTCCAACTTCGATCAGGTATTCGCCCGGCGGTGTGTGTTCAGGCAACCATAACCCGCGCCGATCCTCAATGACCTGACCGACGCGCCAATCGGTGGTTGGACGCGCGCCGCCCGCCGGCTCGCTATCCATCTGTGCCCACACCGGCGTTTGCGTTGCAGGATTCACTCCGCCGATGACGTGCGCGAACACGGTATAGCGCGTGCGAATCGGCGCGCTGGTCTGCCAACGCAACGTGAGCAACACAATTTCCCCTGGCGCCGCTTCCACACGATCGAACGCATAGCCAAGCAATTCGATGCTGTCGCCAAGCATCGCGCGGCGTTCGTACCGAATCAGCGGCGATGCGTTTGGCATCACGTAGAGCGAGAGCGCGGCGTCCACAAAACCGCGCGCAAAACTTTTGTACGCGTGCGTGCCCAACCATCGCTCCAGATAGCCGGTCGGATCGTACTCGGCGGGATTGCCAAACATCACCAACCACACGCGCGCGTATCGGCGCGCAATCTCTTCGAGTTGCGCGCGCATCGCCGGGTCTTCCATTGCCGCGCCACCATCGGGCAAAAAGTAGGCGGGCAGATCGCGCGGGGCATAGTATCGGTACAGCGGCTTTTGCAGTGGATTGTTCAACACGAGCGCGTCGCCGGGTTGCGCGTGCGCAGTGATGTACGCCATCATCTTGCCATACTTGCCTTTGGCATACGCATCGTTGTAAAAATATTCGCCAAGCGCGAACGCATCGAACAAAATCAAAACGCCGATGATGCCCAACGTCAAGCGCGCGTTGTAACGCATCAAAAGATCGAGACCACAAGCGACCAGCAGAATGAAACCGGGCAATGCGACCAAAACGTAGCGCTCGAAGAAGAATGGCATAATCGGGTTGACGAGGTACGCAATCACAATCGGCACGCTGAAATAGAGCGGCACGAGCATACCGATTGCGCGACGCGCACGCACAAGCGCAAAGATGCCGATGCCCGCAACCGTGAGAAAAAGTGTAGTGGCAAACTGCGCCAGCGGCGCTTCGACCGTGAGACCGATGCTGAACGCGAGAAACGTTTTGCCAAAAATCAGTTCGATGCCACTCCACCCCCACTCGTCAAAGCGCGCGCTCGCCTTGCCTTGCAGGAACGCGGTCTGCACCCAAATCCAAGGGACGTACGCAAGCACCAGCGCGGTTTGGAGTGCGAACCAACGCGCGAGCGCGGCACGATCGCGTCGCAACATCACCAACGCAAACAGATTTTGCGCGGCAAGAACGAAGAACGCGGAATAGTGGGTGTAGATCGCGAGCGCGCTAACAAGCCAATATGCCACATCAAGTCGCGCGTGTTTTGTTTCGATGACGCGCGCGGCAAAGTACGTGGACGCGAGCGCGAGAATTGCAACGAGTTCATACATCCGCGTCTCTTGGCTGTAGTAAATCAAGAGCGGCGAGATGGTCGCGAACAACGCGGCAAACCACACCACGCGCGGCGATGCGGTCACGCGCTTGGCTAAAACGAAAATCAACGGCGCGACGAGTGTGCCAATCAACGCCGAAAGCGCGCGCGTCGCCAACGCACTTGAACCGACAAGTTGAAGCCACACCCAGAGGAGAAACGGATAGAACGGTGGATGCGTATCGGACGCGCCGGCGACGACCACGTTCAAAGGTTGTTGACTGAGAAAAATGCTGAACGCTTCATCGCCCCAAATGTCTTGCGCGTCCAGACGATACACGCGAAGCGCGAACGCGAGGAGAATCAGCGCGCCCAGCGCGAGGTTTTGCCAACGATTTTTCATCGGGCGGATTATAACACAAGTTGGGTTGGAGGACGAAAGACGGAGAAATGACGAAGGACGAACGACGGAGGACGAAAGAGGAGAGTCTAGACCTCACAGGTCTTTGAGACCTGTGAGGTCTGAACAAACTCTACTGTTTTCTATTCACGAGCGATTCGTTTTAGATGAAGATGATTTGCGCGCCTTCGGTCATATCCATAAAATCGCCGGCGCTCACAATGCCTTCGACGCCTTCGACGAAATCTTCTTGCTTCAAGCCGAACATATCTACAGACATTTTGCACGCATACAGTTTGGCGCCACCATCTACCAACATCTGGAGATACTCGCGCACGGTCGGCACGCCCAACGCTTTCATCTTGCTCTTCATCAACGCGGTCGCAAACGGCGTCATTCCTGGAATGATACCAGCAATCTGCGGAATGCCGATGTAGCCGGGAATGCCCATCATATTCATCTTCATACTTGCGTTTCCGATGGGTGGGATTTCCAGATGATCGACGCGCGCTTTGTTGATGAGGTCGAGCCCCCAGAAGGTGAAAAAGATCGTCACGTCAATCCCGTTGCCCAACGCCGCCCAGCCCATCACCAGCGCGGGGTACGCCATATCCAAGTTGCCCTTGGAACAAATGAATGCGATCTTGCGATTTGGCTCTGCCATTCTGATTTCTCCTTTCCGTAGGATAAATTTCCGTTCTAGTTCGCCAAGGCGTTGTTGACGACGAAGGACGAAAGACGAACACGAAATTTTGTCCTTCGCCTTTAGTCTTTCGTCCTACACGCATCCTTCTGGTTTGCCTAGCCCCGAAATACGCGCGACCTTTTTTGCGGGACCTTTGGGGAACAAGGCAAACAAATCTTTGGTGGACAAGCCGGTGCCGGTGGTGATTTGGCGTAATGTGGGGGCTTTGCCGCCGTTGGCGCCAAACTGCCGACAATACTCGATGACCTTCCAGTGTGCTGGCGTCAACTCGGCGATGCCTTCTTCTTTGGCAAGTTCAATGGCGATTTCTTTTGTCCACTCGTTGGGATTGGTCATAAACCCTTCGTCATTCACTTGCACGGTTTTGCCGGCGATTGTTTTGGTAGCCATACATCATCCTCCTTAAAAATTTTAGTTTGCTTTTTCGATGCGCGCTGGCGCGACGATGCTGCCACGCTCATCCACCTGTGCGCCGACAACGCTCAGCACACGCAACATCAACGCGAGTCCGCGCCGCACCGATGGATCGTTCATCTGGCGCGCAAGTGCCAAGAGCGATGTGTCCAACGGTTGTGTCGGTTGCGTCAGGGTCGTCACAACTTTGTCGGCGATTTGTACGCCGCTCTGGGCAAGAGCAAAGTACCCTTTGTGTTCCAATCCTTCCAGCGTGTTCGCAACTTTACCAAACATTTCGTCGCTGATTGGCAACATAGTTTCGATCAAGTCCAGAGTGCTTTCTAGTTGGTCGAGCATCTTTTCCAGATTACGCCCGTTACGCAACAGGCGTTTGAACAAGCGCAACAAATCGCGCAGGTCAATGTACTCTTGAACCTCTTCCAACTGTTGCACGGTCAAACGGAATGCTTCGTTGGCAACTGGAGTGAGATCGCGTATCAGTTCTTCACGCTCCTGACGACTCCGTTCTGCGCGACGCGCTTGTTCGGTCAAGTATGCCACTTGGGCGGTTAGCGCGTCAATCTTTTCGTTGAGACTAGCGATGGTCGGCTCCATAGCAACTCCCTACTTGTTCCACTTGCCTGCCATACTCATTCGCGCGGGCAAGGGCAACTCGTGCCCCTTGAGCAAGATATTCCAGTAAATCCAACGAAACATCATCTTGCCCCAGTGATTCATCTCCGATTCTTGGAGGAGCGAGAAGGGTCCAATGCCGGGTAACGGATAGTGACCGGGCAATGGTTCTACATCGTAGTTGAAATCAATCAACAGCCCCTTGCCAAAACCAGATTCGATGAAACAATTGGCATGTCCATCGAACGTGGGGAGCATTTCCAAGCCGTCAATGTAGCGCAAAAAGTTTTCGGCAAAGCAATCCACAGCAAAATGCGCGACGGAGCCGGCTTTGGAGGTGGGAAGCGCAGCGGCATCACCCAGCGCAAAGATGTTGGCGTACTGCGGCGAAACAAACGTGTGTTTATCCACCGGCACATAGTTCAATTCATCACCCAAGCCCGATCGCTCGATGACGGCATCACCTTTGTTGAGTGGCACAGTCACGAGTAGATCGTACTCGATCTCGCGCCCATCGTACGAGACGATCTTTTTGGCGTCGGGTTGCACTTCCATCACCATAAAGTCGGGTTCGACCTTGATGCCCTTGCGCTCCAAAAGATTGCCCAGATGTTTCGAGGCAATCGGTTTGGTGAATGCGCCGGGCAAGGGTGTGGCGTAAATCAACTCGACGCGGTCACGAATGCCGTGTTCGTGGAAGAACCAATCGGCAAGCATAATGAATTCGAGTGGGGCGACGGGACACTTGATCGGATTCTCAACGACGTTGAGAACCAACCGACCACCTTGCCACGTGCGCAAATGTTTAGCAAGCGCGCACGCGCCTTCGATAGTGTAAAAATCGTAGATGGATTTATACCACGCGTGCTCACGCAACCCAGGTGTTTCTTCGGGATGGGTGTGAGCGCCGGTAGCAATCACCAAAAAATCATAGTTCAAGTAACGTCCCGACTGTAACTTGACGCGATTGTGATCGGGTTCGATCACTTCAATCGGTGAGAGGATGAATTCGACACTGGCGGGGATAAAATCACGTTTGGGTTTGACCACATCGTTCTTGCTGTACATCCCAAACGGGATGAATAAAAAGCCCGGCTGGTAATAGTGGGTTTCGTGTTGATCCACAATGGTAATTTGCCATTCGTTTGAATCGAGCAAACGCGCCATTCGATTGGCAACCATTGTGCCGGCGGTACCCGCGCCTAGAATCAACAATTTTTTCATCTTTTCTCTCCTCATAGGATTTTACTTGATCGCCACACGTGCCAGATGGGCATTACGCTCCAGATGATCGTTCAGCATTTGGCGCAACAGATCGAGCGCGCGAATGATGCGTTTGTCGCTCAAGGCATAGAGGATGGTAGTACCGCGTCGTTCGGCTACGACCATACCGCGCTCGCGCAGAATCTTGAGGTGGCGCGAAATAGTCGGTTGTGGTAATTCTAACGCCTCGGCGATTTGCATCACACTTTGCGCGCCCTCGGCGAGCGTGTAAAGTATCGCGATGCGGTGCGCATCGGATAATCCACCGCAAATCTCTGCGTGTAACCGATTGATTTCTTGAAGTAGATGTTTGTCCATTTCAAGTTTTATATATTCAATAATTACTATATTTCAATTCTCGTTTAGAAGTATATACCCAAATTGCTGGTTTGGCAAGATTCCTTTGGTCAAAATCAGGTCAAAATTTTCTACGCCCAAAACACATCGAGCCAGCGGACTAGGTCGCTGGCTCGATGTGTGCCCCGGACACTCGGATTTTGCCAACTCTAACGTGGCGTAAACTTGACGGCATCGAAGACAACGGTGCGACAGAGGTAACATTCGTACGTGACTGTTGAGAGTGAGACGAATTCGTTGCCTGTTGCGCTGAAATAGTACGTACCCAACGAAACCCATTGATTGCCAAACACGCCTTGTGCTCGCGCGGCAAGGGCGTATCGTCCATTGGCATAGACCCAATAGCGCGCGTTCAGGGTGGTGGCTACACCTGCGGGAATGTACGCCGAAACTTCATAGTTGCCTGGCGCCGGTAGCGTAGGGCGCCAGCGCGCCCAATTGTATCCCGATGCCGAGTACGCAACATTGTGCGCCCAGAAGGAATGGTTGCCAATGCCAACCGGCGAATGATACCAGGGTTGTGTACCGCCGGCTTGCCAGCCCGGACCGCCATCGTCCACAATCACTTCGACGACTGGGTAAGGCGGTATGGTGCCCTGATAGATTTGCACGATGGCAACTGCTCCGAGATAACGATTGTAGTACTCGACGGTAAAAGTGTGCGCGCCAGCGGTGAGAGAACGTATCGTCGTAAACGTGGCAGGTGGATGATCGTACCAAGCGTCTATGACCAGCGTGCCATCTACCCACACGCGGATTCCATCGTCCGACGTCGCGCTGATGGTGTAATTTCCAGTCGTCGGAATGTTCTGCACCGAGTCCCAGCGGACGCAGAAATTATCGTGCGGCACGCCGGGCGCCGGGATGCCGGTCTCGCCCCAATTGAAGTTGATCGCAGGGTCATCACGCACATACGTCGGCGAACCCGAACACGTCACATTGTTGAAATAATAACCCCGCCACACACCTGTGGGGGCTGGGCCCGGACCAGGCGGAACACCGCCTTGCGTGATTTGTACGACAATCAACGCGCCGTACAGATTGTTATAGTACTCCACTTGAAACACGTGCGGTCCTGCCGTGAGGTTGCGCGTTGCGGTGTAGGTAATCGGCGGATGATCCGACCAACCATCAATCACCAACACACCATCTACCCACACGCGCACACCATCGTCCGAAGTTGCCGTGATGGTATAATCGCCCGTCACCGGCAAGTTTTGCGTCGAAGTCCAGCGCACGGAGAACTTGTTGTGCGGAACACCTGGCGCGGGAATAGCCGTTTCGCCCCAGTTGAAATTGATGGCGGGATCATTTCGCACATACGTCGGAGTACCCGAGAGTGTCATATTGTTAAAGTACTGACCATACCACACTCCTACGGGTGCCGGTGGTGATGGAGGCGATGGTGGAGGCGGAGGGGGAACAGGACCAGGTGAGGCAGTGGATCGCACGATGGCGGTACCAGCATTCCAGCGATTGTAGTACTCGACGCGAACGGTATGTGCACCTGCCGCGAGATTGACTGTTGCCGAGTACGTCGTGGGACCTTGATCGTAGAACGCCCACAGAATCAGATTGCCATCCACGAGGACATTCATCCCGTCATCTGTGGTGACGGTAAAGATGACGTTGCTCGTCGTGGCAACATTGATCGTACACGTCCAGCGCACCGAGTAATTGTTGGGATTGACGCCGGGAGCCGGCGACGCATTTTCGGGCCAGAAGAAATTGATCGCGGCATCGGTGCGTGTCACCACCGGCGTTCCGGTCAACGTCGTGTTATTGAAATACTCGCCGGTACAGTTGGTCAGCGCGCCTTGTGTCAGCGGTGCTGCCAAGGGCTGGGCGTGTGTCACAGGCGAGAACATCAAGAGCACAAACAACACCCACATTCCAAAAGCCAATCGGAGAAAAGAGATGCGCATCATTTTCGACCTCCTGTGGTCAGGTTCGCCATTGACCCGCGTGCTCAAGGGGTTGGAGTGGCTATGGTCTAAGGATATACCGAAATCGTTAGAAATGCAAGGGGTATCAAGAAACTTGCCAGGGCTGGTGCAAAGTCGGTGTTGGCGACTTGAAGTCGCCGCGACGACTACCCGAAGCCGACCGCCGTCGGCTAAACCAGCCCGTGTAGGCGGGCTTCGGGTAGTTGTTGGTGTGAATTTATTCGCCTGTCAATAGACTTCACCAACCCTGAGAAACTCACCTGTGCGTACTACACAACGCATACGTTTCCAGAATTAACGAATCTTAAACACAAAACTATTGACAAACCTTAGACAATTTGCTATGCTCAAGACGAAAGGAGTTGGGCGACAATGAAATGGTCTTGGAAACTTGGGCGCTTTGCTGGAATTGATGTGTACATTCACGCGACGTTTTGGCTACTGATTGGCTGGATCGCGCTCAGTCATATCTTGCAAGGTGATCCGCTTACCCAAACACTCGCCGGCATCGCGTTCATCTTTGCTCTGTTCGCCTGTGTGGTGTTGCACGAGTTTGGACACGCCCTCACCGCGCGCCGCTATGGGATTCAGACGCGCGACATTACCTTGCTACCGATTGGCGGTGTCGCGCGTCTGGAGCGAATGCCCGACCAGCCGATTCAAGAACTTTGGGTCGCGCTGGCGGGTCCTGCCGTGAACGTCGTGATTGCCGCGCTCTTGTTTGCGTTCTTGGCGCTGACTAACACGTTTGGGTCGCTTGAACGGCTGGGCGTTGCCACCGGATCGTTCGTCGAGCGATTGCTAGTCGTGAACGTGATGTTGGTGTTGTTCAATATGCTACCCGCGTTCCCGATGGACGGCGGTCGCGTCGTCCGCGCGCTCTTGGCAATGCGAATGGAGTACACGCGCGCCACACAAATCGCCGCGAGTTTAGGGCAAGCGATGGCGTTCGTGTTTGGGTTCATCGGCTTGTTCACGAATCCATTCTTACTATTCATCGCGTTCTTCGTCTGGATCGGCGCGGCGCAAGAAGCAAGTATGGTGCAAATGAAAACCGCGCTCGGCGGCATCCCGGTTCATCGTACGATGCTCACCGACTTTCGGACGCTCTCGCCGCGCGATTCGCTTGCGCGCGCGGTGGAGTTGATTCTCGCCGGCTCGCAGCACGATTTTCCGGTGACCGACGATCATCGCATCGTGGGCATCTTGACGCGCGACCGACTCCTCACAGCCCTTGCTCAATACCCACACGATACGCCGGTGGCAGACGTTATGCAGCGCGAGTTCACTACCGTTGACTATGGTGAAATGCTCGACCTGGCATTGATGAAGTTGGAAACGTGCGCGTGCCAAACGCTGGCGGTCACGCGATACGGTGAACTCGTCGGTTTAGTCACCAAAGATAATGTCGGTGAATTCTTGATGATTCAAAGCGCGTTGGAAAAAGCGCGAGTGCGCGGTCAACGTCCGTTGGTCTCAAGCGCGTAGGAAAGTGGGTCGGTAGGACAGTGAACCAGTAGGACAGTGGATCAGTAGGACAGTAAGTCAGTAGGGCAGTAGGACAGTAGAACTGTTTCACTGTCACACTGTCACACTGTCTTACTGTCACACTGTCTCACTGCCACACTGTCTCACCTTCTCACTGACTTTCCCCCACCACACGCACCTGAATCATATTCGTTCGTCCTGCAAAACCGGCGGGCACACCTCCGGTGATGACTACGCGATCACCCACTTGAACAAAGCCCTCGCGTTGTGCCGCCGCAATACTTTGCGTGATAATGTCCTCCAGCGTTTCGGCGCGCGTAATGAGCGCGGAATGAATTCCCCACACCAGCGCAAGTTGGCGTTGGGTCTTTTCGTTCGCGGTGACAGCAAAGATGCGCGTGAGCGGACGATGTCGCGCGATCATTCGCGCGGTGTAACCGCTGAATGTCGCCGTGATGATCAACTTGGCGTTTACTTGCTCGGCGATTTCGCACGTTGCATTGCCAATCGCATCGGTCACACTCATTGCCGTCGCATCGAACTTGCGCGCGCACGCCTCGAATTGCCGACTCGCTTCGACGGCGTCGGCGATGCGCGCCATCGTTTGTGCCGCTTCGATCGGATACTTGCCGATGGCTGTTTCACCCGACAGCATCACGGCGTCAGTGCCATCGAGAATTGCATTGGCAACGTCGCTGGCTTCGGCGCGCGTGGGACGCGGATTTTCGATCATTGATTCGAGCATTTGCGTCGCGGTAATCACCGGCTTGCCCAGCGCGTTCGCTTTGCGAATGATCGTCTTTTGAATGAGCGGCACTTGCTCCGCCGCCACTTCTACTCCCAAATCACCCCGCGCCACCATCACTCCATCGCTTGCTTCCAAAATTGCGTCAACGTGTTCCACCGCTTCGGGCTTTTCGATTTTGGCAATGATGGGAATGTTCGCGCCGCGCGCCTGTAGCAGTTGGCGCAATGTCATCACATCTTCTGCACAACGCACGAACGACAGCGCGAGATAGTCCAAGTCGTGTTCAATCGCAAACGCCACATCGGCACGATCTTTTTCGGTGAGCGCGGAAATCTGGAGCGATGCGCCGGGCAAGTTGATGCCCTTGCGCGAGGTGAGTTCGCCGCCTGTGATGACGCGCGTTTGCACATCGGTCGCGCTTGTGGCAATGACCTGCAATTCCATCAAACCATCAGCGAGTAAAATACGACCGCCAGGTTGCACGGCTTGTGGTAGCGCGTCGAAATCCACGCGAATCGTATCTGGCGAATCGCTCATCGCGCGCGTGGTCAGGGTCAGCGTAGCCCCGGGCACCAGACGCATCGCGCCGCGTGGAATTTCGCCGACGCGAATTTTGGGTCCCTGCAAATCACCCAAGAGCGCGACGATGGCATTCTCTTCGCGCGCGATGCGTCGCACGCGTTCGATGCGCGCGCGATGCGTTGTATGATCGCCGTGCGAGAAATTGAGGCGTGCTACGTCCATCCCTGCGCGAATCAGCGCGCGCACCGCGTCGTCGGAATCGGAGGCGGGACCTAACGTGCAAACGATGCGTGTGCGTTGGGGCATCGGTTCACCTCGCGCGTTTCACCCAAACGAATTGCGCCACCTCGCGACTGATCGGGACGATGCGCCCACCCAGTTTCAACGAAAGTGGTCCGTTGAGTGGCGCAACTTCGGTGACCGTGAGTTGCGCGCCGGGGACGATACCGCGCGCGCCCAAGTACTCGAGCAGTTCACCCACGTTTTCCGCATACTCGGAAATACGAACGATGGTGACGCGTTCGCCAGGGCGTGCGGTGGCAAGCGGCACGGTGTGGCTATCGGTTTGCACACGCGCGTTGCCGGGAATCGGATTGCCATGCGGACAAGTCGCCGGGTAACCCAACTGTTTGTTGAGCAACTCGAACACTTCATCGGACATGGCATGTTCTAGTTTATGCGCCTCGGCGTCCGAGCGTGCCCAATCGAATCCCAGCATATCGGTCAACCAACGTTCCACAACGCGATGGCGACGTTGCAAATGTTCGGCAATGGCTTGTCCTTTGGGCGTAAGTTGAATTTCTTTACGCTCGTTCAGTTTAACCAACCCATCGCGCACCATTCGACGTAGTGTTGCAGTCACAGTGGGACGTGAAACGCGCAGGGCTTCTGCCAAGCGCGCGCCAATCACCGGTTGTCCTTCTGATGCCATCATAAAGATTATTTCTAAATAAGATTCAACCGTTGGCGTCGTCATATTTGCCTCCCGACAAGAACAAATGCCGATTGAGTAAACAACTCAAGTTAGTAGATACTAATCGAAAGGTTGGCTAACTTTTGATTTTATAATCGGCTTGTATCTAATTATATCCCAATTCTAATTTTAACACAATTACCCTGTTTGTCTTTCGAGGTAACCATTCAGCCACAGAGCATAGAGCACAGAGAAATTTTTTTCTATGTTTTCTGTGTTCCCCTGTGGACATACCTGAGTAGTTACCTTTCAGGAGGCAAATGTCGCACGCGTCGGGTGGTCAACACCAACCATATCCAGACCAGCGCGAGAAAAACGCGTTGCCCCAACCCGCCGATGTGCCACTGCACGTGATTACCGATGACCAGCACAGTCAAGCCCAACCAACCCGCGAGGGCAAAAAAGTATGTCACCTCGCCGCGTCGCGTGAGTAACAATGCGGCTGCAACCAGCGACGGCGACGCAATGTAACTCGCAATTGTGTGAATCGCACCTACCAGTGTGATAGGCAAGTTGTTCACGGTGACATCCGTCGGGAAAATGCTGGCAATCAAAAACGATATACCCGCATTCCACAACAATAGCATTCCCGCGCGGGATACATCGAGCAAGCGCGACAGAGCGTACGCGAGTGACAAGATACTTGCCCCAAACGCGGCAATCGCACTCGTCATTAGACCACCAAACGCGCCAACGGCGTAATAACTCAGCGGATCGGTGATGATGTCACGCGCGCGATCGAGCCAATGCAAAACGCCGACTGCCCCCAGCGTGTACAGCGCGCTCACGAGGGACACGTCGGCGTAACGTTTGATTTTTTGCGTGTTGGATTGATCGGACATTTTATACTCAAGTACCGAGCAGCGGCTTGAGTGTTTTGTATGTCTCTGCCGCCGCGCGTTTCACATCGGGCTTGGGCAAAATCTCCGCACTCACCCAGCCCGCGTAATTCATCGCGCGGAGCGTCGCAAAGATGCACGCAAAGTCAGTGTGCCCCGCGCCCGGATACCACCGATTGGAATCCGCAAGATGCACGTGGAACAACCGCGCGCCACACGCGCGCAAACTCTCTTCGATGCGCGGCTCTTCAATGTTCGCATGAAAAGTATCGAACAAAATGCCAAGATTGTCAAGACCGATGTCTTCAATCAGCGCGAGCGCGTCGGCAACTGTGTTCACCCACTCGGTTTCATAACGATTGATCGGTTCGATGGCGAGGCGAACACCGCGCGTGCGCGCCTCTTGCGCGAGCGTCCTGATGGCGTCCACCATCCACGCGTACGCAACCTCACGCGCGACTTGCGACGGTACTTTGCCCCCACGAATCAAGCCGATGATGACGACAGGTGTCGGGTCGAATTGCGTCGCAAGATCAAGGTGCGTGCGGAGGCGCGCCAGCGCACGTTCGCGCACCGATGCGTCAGGATCGGTGAACGACAATTGCTCTTCGAGAAACACTTGTCCCGTTCCAATCGCCGGCACCACCAAGCGATGCTGTGCCAGAATCGCGCGCATACGCGCCACATCGAGTTTGTGCGGCTCGCGCACGCCCAGTTCGATGCCATCGTAACCGAGTTGCGCGAAATACGCCGCGTTCTCCTCGAAATTCGGATCGAACGTGATGGCTTGAAAGCGGGTGGGTTGTGTTGAAATTGTGAATGCAAGTTTCATCGGAAATTCTCGAATGAGCCAATGCACCAATGAGCCAATGAGCCAAATTCTTGGCGGTGTGTTTGTTTGGCTCATTGGGCAATTGGCTCATTGGCTCATTGACTAGACGAGCGTGTCTTGTCCCAGTCGCGGCAACGCGTACACCGGTCGCCAACCCGGACTTAGTGGTTCTTTGAGGAACGGTTCCATTTCCGCTTTGGTTCGCAGGGTCACTTCTTCGACAGGTGGCACCGTGCCCGGTGGAAACGCCGCTAAAATTTCGTCGTTGACGAGGGTGAGATAGCGCAGAATCGCGGCAAGCGGACGCAACGCTTTGCGCGGATTGGCACGGCGCGCTCTGCCCACAACGCCTTCGGGTGTCGCCGCGATTTCAATTGGAAAATGCCCTTCACCTTCCGACCAACGATGCGGACGACTGAACGGATCCACCGATTTGTCAAAGTGACCATCGGGCAGATACGCGCGCGGCTCCGTGTCCACTGCTTTGGACATATCTACCATTTCGGGGAACAGATAGAGCGAGAGTGAGGTTTCCGATTCGTCGGCGTGCACAAAGTTAGTGTCCCAATCGCCACCGCGCTCTTTGGTGCGGAACATTTCGCGCACCGCGCGATGCCAATCGAGCACGCGGAAAATGCCGGGCAGTTGGAAGCGTTTTTGAAATTCCTGAATCGCCGATTCGAGCACCCACAGTTGCCCGTGATTGCTGATGATGACCTGCTTGCGATAGCCATCGTGCCCCAAACCGAGCATCACATCAA
>JAOACU010000003.1 GCA_026417715.1 Anaerolineae bacterium
TCACGGGACCGCTCACACCGCCGTACTATCGCGCGAACGTGAACGATTTGTTCTGCTATCAAAAGAACTGGGAACGCGCGCGACAACTCTTGACCGATGCTGGGCGCGCATCGGGCTTGCGTTTCAAAATTATGGTGCCGTCCGACAATGTGACCCTCACGACTGCCGCGCAAAAAATCCAAGCACAGTTACGCAAAGCCGGCGTGGAAACCGATTTGGAAGTGCTTGAACCCGGTGTGTACGGCGATCGCTGGTACAAAGCCGATTTCGACGCGGCACTCGCTTCGCCCAACGGCTATCCCGACCCCGATGTGATGCTCACACCTTACTGGCATAGCGCGGGCGAAATCAATCGCATCGCGAATTATCGTGATGCGGAACTCGATCGCTGGTTGGAACAAGGACGCGCGACGTTAGAGCCAGAAAAACGCAAACCGATTTACGATCAAATTCAAAAACGACTTGCCGAAGCCGTGCCTTGGGTGTGGCTCTTCTCTGGCTACGACTATCGCGTGATGCAACCGTACGTCAAGGGATTCACGCCCTTGCCAAACGGTTCGATCATCTACGCGCGTGAAATCTGGTTAGACAAGTGATTGTTTGATCCACGAACACGAATTTTCTTCGTGTTCCTTCGTGCCCTTCGTGGAAAATCCTTACGAATGCCTGAACTACCCGAAGTCGAGACGATTGCGCGCGATTTGCGCCCACTCTTGATTGGACGTACCATCGTCAACGCGCGCGTGCATTGGTCGCGTACGATTGCCACGCCAAACGCGCGCGCGTTCGTGCAACAGATTCGCGCGCATCGCATCACAGACATTACGCGGCGCGGCAAGTATTTGATTTTTCATCTGCATCACAGCGCACCCAAGTATTGGCTGGTGCACTTGCGAATGACCGGCGGTTTTCATCTCGTCACCCCCGAAACGCCGCGCGACGTGCACACGCACGTCGTCGTGCAACTCGACGATGGCAGTGAGTTGCGTTTTCGTGACCCGCGCAAGTTTGGGCGAATGTGGCTAGTGGACGATGTGCAACGCGTCGCGGGCAAGTTGGGACCCGAGCCGCTAGAAATTTCCGCGCGTGAATTTTGCGCGCGCCTTGCGCAACGACGCGGACGCTTGAAACCGTTACTCCTCGACCAGACGTTCGTCGCCGGCATTGGCAACATCTATGCCGACGAGTCGTTGTGGTACGCGCGCCTGCATCCCTTGCGTCGTGTCGAATCGCTCACGCGCGCCGAGTGTGCACGCTTGCATCGCGCGATTCGCCACGTCTTGACGCGCGCGATTGCGCTTGGCGGTACGAGTATTGATGTGATGTACAAACGCGTCAATGGCAAGAGTGGCGGTTTCACTGAGAGTTTGCGCGCGTTCGATCGCGAAAAACGACCGTGTCGCCGTTGTGGCACGCCGATTCAAAAAATCGTGGTGGGACAACGCGGCACCCATTTTTGTCCCACGTGTCAACGTGCACCAAGTTGACAGCAAAACCAAAATCGGCGATAGTGTAAGCAGACGAAGATTATGAAATCTACGCTTCAGAACATTCCCTTTTTTGCTGGGCTGGACGACCACGTCCTCGAAGCCGTTTCGCGACGCTTGAAACGCGAACACTATCACAAAGGCACAGCCGTCTTTTTGGAAGACGAGCCGGGTGATTGTATGTACATCATCGAAAGTGGTCAGATCAAGATTGTGACCGAACGTGGCAATCAAGAAAAAATTCTCAGTTATCTGGGACCCGGCAATTTCTTCGGCGAGATGGCACTTTTGTTAGGGGAGCGTCGCTCGGCAACCGCGCGCGTGGTGATTGACGCCGATTTACTCGTTCTGCGCAAAGACGATTTTGATGAACTGTTGCAAATTCATCCCCAAATCGCGCTCAAGATGTCGCAAGAGTTGGGTCGCCGCTTGACCCAAACCAGTACCGAGCCGCCCTTGCGCGAGGAATTTAACATTGTGACTGTGCTGGGCATTGCTACCCCTTTGTTAGCGCGACATCTGGCGCAAGTGACTGGTGAGACTGTCGTCATTCTCGATTTGGGTGGACTCGCCAACGTGACGCTCGATGTCACCGCGCTACGTCAAGCGAATGTGATATTGTTTCGCGAGGACATTTACAGCCCCGAAAAATTAGCGGATCGCTTGAGTCAGTTAGTCGAACAATACTATTGGGTGCTTCTCTCCACTGCACCGTACGAGACACCGCTCACGCTCAAAGCCATCGAACTTGCCGATATGACTGTCCACATCGGCGAGAAAGAACCGAATTGGCTCAGAATGGTTGCGCCCAAAGGTTATTGGCGCGTGGATGCCCAACCGCCGGCGATTCAACGCTTGGCGCGTCGCATCGCTCAACGTCTTGTGGGGCTAGCCCTCTCGTCTGGGAACGCGCGCGGAATGGCACATATTGGCGTCTTGCGTGTACTCGAAGAAGAAGGCATACCGATAGATATGCTCGCTGGGACAAGTGCGGGCGCGGTCTTTGCCGCGTTGTATGCCGCCGGTCGCTCGGTGGAAGAGATGACCCAGTTCGCGTTGTATGTGGAAAAGCAGTATAATTTTTTGACAGGATTCAAGTATTGGGATTTTCGTCTCCCCCCGCGCGCAGGATTGATCAAGGGCGATGTGGTCTTGGACTATTTGCGACGATGGGTGTACGACAAGTCGTTTGACGAATTGAACATCCCGTTGTATATTGTAGCCACCGATCTGATTTCGGGTGAAGAGATTATTTTCGATCGCGGTTCGGTTGCCGAAGCCGTGCGCGCGAGTATGAGCGTGATCGGCATCTTTGAACCGGCACAAGTAGCAGGTCGCTTTTTGATTGATGGCGGTTCGGTCAATCCCGTTCCCACCCAAGTTCTCGCCGATCGTGGCGCCAGCATCATCTTGGCAAGCAATGTGATTCCCAGTTTGGAGGATCGTATTCATCGGCGCACATTGCGACGCGAAGGCAGATTACCTAGTTTGATGAACATTCTGACTGGCGCCCTTGAAATTATGGAGAGCGAAATCATCCGCACGCGTTTGGGACCGGTGGACGTGTTGATTCAACCCAACGTCGCACAGTACGGTACGATGGAATACGACAAAGCCGCTGAAATCATCAAGCGTGGCGAAGAAGCCGCGCGCACACAAATCCCAGCGATTCGGCAACGCTTGGCACCCAAACCGCGCAGACGACTCGCTGCATAGTTGATGCGAGGTCACAAACGGTAATGAAAGAATATCTCCGTACGGTACCCCTGTTCCACACCCTTGACGATGCGGCACTCGAACTGGTCGCCCAACGCATCGAATACAAACGCGTGAACAAAGGTGCCTCCGTCTTTCTGGCGGGCGAGCCCGGCGATTGTATGTACATCATCAAGAGCGGCATCGTCAAGGTGGTGTCGTACTACGAAGGCGAAGAACGCTTTATCCTCTACTTGGGTCCTGGCGATTTCTTTGGTGAAGGCGCCGCGCTGTTCGGTGGTCATCACTCGGCGAGTGTGTTCGTGGTGCTGGATGCGGAACTGTTGCTTCTCTCGCATGATGATGTGACCGCGCTGATGCAACAATTCCCTTCGATGAGTTTGACGATCATTCGTGCACTCCACCAGCGTTTGCGCCTCTCCTTGCGCGCGCCTATTCAAACCAAGCAAATCAACATTATCGCTTCCATCGGACTGTCCACGCCATTATTGGCGCAATACATTGGCGAAGTCACCGGCGAAGAGGTATTGTTACTCAATCTGGACACGGCGTTTCCTGCTCTGGACCGCGAGGCACTGGCGCGCGCGAATGTGCGCTGTCAATGTTTAGAACATCCGCTAGACGCCGATGATTTACCGCGCTATTTGAGTCAATTGGTACAACAATACTATTGGGTGATTCTGTGGCTCGAAGCGGAAGAGCGCCCGCTCTATCGCAAAGCCATCGAATTGGCAGACCTGTGCGTGGTGTTGGGTGTTGTTGAACGCCAAGCGGCAGCGCACTTGATGCCAGAGCCCTTGTACGCTGATGCCGAGTCTGCAGCCATCTACAAACTGGCGCGCAGGATCGCTCAGCGTCAAGTGGGTTTGGCACTATCAAGTGGCAACGCGCGGGGGATGGCGCACATTGGCGTACTCAAAGTATTGCGCGAAGAAAATATTCCGATTGATTTCATCGTCGGCACAAGTGCCGGCGCGCTCTTTGGCGCAATGTACGCCGCAGGACGTAGCATCGAAGAAATGACCCAGTTCGCGCTTCAGGTGCGTTTGGAGTACAACTTTTTGACGGGCTTTCGCAACTGGGATTTCAGTATCCCACCGCGTTGGGGACTCATCAAAGGGAATATGTTTCTCAAGCAACTGCAACGCTTGTTCCCCGACGAAACGTTTGAAGGTTTACAAATACCGTTTGCCGCTGTTGCCACCGACCTTATCTCTGGTGAAGAGATTATCTTTGAACGCGGTCCCCTCGCCGAAGCCCTGCGCGCGACGATGAGCGTCGGTGGCTTTTTGGAACCCGCGCGACACGAGGGGCGTTTGCTGATTGATGGTGGCGCGGTCAACCCAGTGCCCGTCCAAGTCTTGACCGCGCGCGGAATGAATATCACGATTGCTTCCAACGTCATTCCCACCTTGCACGAGCGCGTGCGTTGGAAACGTGGGCAACTCGAAAAAGATCGCGCGACGCTGATTGATATTATGCTGAACGAACGTGAAATTATGGAGGGCGAAATCATCCGCTCGCGAATGGCGCCCGTGGATGTCTTGATTCAACCTGACGTGGCACGCTATCACGTGCGGCAGTATGACAAGGCGGCTGAAATCATTCGCGCAGGTGAAGAAGCCGCGCGTCTGCACATTCCGCAGATTCGCAAACTCCTCGCGCCGCGTCCGCGCAAACCACTCACTTGAGTCCAACTCCTATGCCTCGCACCACTAGCCGTTCCGATATAGAAGCCAGTACCGAACTGCACAAACGCATCGCTCACCTTGAGCAACGTATCGCCGAACTCGAAGCCCTGCAAGAGGTCGCGCTAGTCTTTTCATCGGAACTGCGTCTCGATCGTTTGCTCGCGCTCATTCTGTCTAGCGCGGTAGATGTGATGAAAGCGAATGCTGGATCACTGCTCTTGCACGACGAGGCGACGAATGAACTGGTCTTTCAAGTAGTGCAAGGTGGCGGTGGCAAGGCGTTGCGCCAAAAACGCATTCGCAGTGACGAAGGGATTGCGGGCTGGGTCTTTTCTAAACGTCATCCTGTCATCGTGCATGATACCTCGGCAGACCCACGCCACCTCACGCGGATTGACGAATCGCTTCGCTTTCACACCGCCGCGATGGTCGCCGCGCCACTGCTTTACAAGAACAAACCGATTGGCGTCATCGAAGTCATCAACAAAAAATCGGGTGAACAATTCACCGAGCGCGATCAAGATTTGTTGATGGCGTTTGCCGCTCAAGCCGCTGTCGTCATCGAAAACGCGCGCTTGTATCAACAAGTGGTCACCGAACGCGATCGGCTTCTCATCGTCGAAGAGCAAGTGCGCCGCGAACTGGCGCGCGAATTGCACGATGGACCGGCGCAACTCCTCTCCGCGATGACGATGGGCTTGCGTTTCCTGCGCCAAGTGATTACGCGCCAGCCCGACCGCATCGAAACAGAAATCAGCGAACTGGAACGTTTGGCAACCCAAGCCCTGCGCCAAGTGCGTAACCTCTTGTTCGATTTGCGTCCCGTTGCACTTGAAACTCAGGGCTTGCGCGCCGCACTCGAAATCTACGTCGAACGCCTGCGCGAGAGCGACAACGTCCAACTCCACCTCGATGTTCGTGACCTCAAGACCCGCTGGACACCCAAAGTGGAAGCCGCGCTCTTTTCGATCATTCAAGAAGCCGTTGGGAATGCCAAAAAACACGCGCAACCCAAAAACATTTGGATCACGGCGCAACGGCAAGGCGAAAAGATGATCTTGCGTGTGCGCGACGATGGACGCGGGTTTGATCTGGCGCAGGTCGAAAACTCGTACGCGCAACAAGGCAGTTTGGGCTTGTTGAATATGAAAGAGCGCGCCGAAATCGCCCACGCTAAACTTGAAATTGCTTCTCAGCCGGGCAAAGGAACAACGGTAACGTTGAGCGTGCCGATGCAGCCAACACGCGCGTGAGGTACACACGGGTAATCCCGAATGTTATTTACCCCAACGCATTTTCGCCATCTCCTCGCAGTGGTGTTCGGCTTTTGCCTTCCCCTCTTATGCATTGTTGCAACGCCAACTCAAGCCCAAACCCCCACGCCTATCTTTGTCCCCATCGCACTCACACCACTTCAACGCGATACGCCCATCGAACTGACCGCGCTTACGCTCGATGCTGACATTCTCGAAGTGCAAGGACGCACGATTATCAGTGGCACTTCGACATTCAAACTGCACAATACCGATCGTCTCAACGATTGGCAAGGCGCGGTGGGTTTTCCAACGTGGGCAGGTGATCCGTATGCCTTCGATCCCGCGCGCCTCGAATCGTTCAGCGTGAGTGTGGATGGCGTCCGCATCCGAACGTTGACACCCGCGCGCGCAGATTTAAGAATCGGCGCGAGTGTGCGCGCAGTGGATTGGTACACCTTCACATTGACACTTGAAGGCGATGAAAAGAAAATCGTGCGATACGATTTTCGACAGGACTTGGGCGATGGCGCGTTCGCGCGATTTACCTATGGACTACTCCCTGCTGCACATTGGAAAGGCAACATTGGCAGTGCGCGCCTCACACTCAATTTTCCCGGCTTTACGACGCTCGAACAAATCATCGCCTACGATCCACCCGATCCTGAATTCGATGGCACAAGTCTAACGTGGCGTCACATCAGCAAACTGCCGACCGCGAATCCCACGCTCACTTTTTTGCGTCCGTCCGTTTGGAATGACCTGCAAGCCAAACGTCGCGACGCGCTGACGAATCCGAATAACGCGAATGCGCGTTTCGCGCTTGGCAATCTCTTGCGCCAACTCGCGCAACTCGATTCGCCGCGCCGCGACAGTTTTTACAGCCAAGCCACCGCCGAGTTGGAAACAGCCGTGCGACTCGATCCGAACCATCGTGCCGCGCGCCAAGCCCTCGCCGCGCTCTACGAAGCGCGCGCCGGCGATGCGACGGGTTCGCGCAATCCCGCGTATGTGCAACTTGCGATCGCGCAATGGGAAAAGTTGATGGACGATGCAAACGCGCGCAAGCAACTTGCCGAAGATTATTTTTATCTGGGCTTGGACGCGCACACACGACGCGCGTTTGCCGATGCCGCCGCGTACTACGACAAGGCACACGCGCTTGCCCCCAACGGCGCAGGTCCCCTTTACACGCCTGAGCGATTGGCAGCCCAGCGCCGCGCGCTGAACGTGGCGTGGGCGAACGCCTTGCTCGATCAAAACGATTGGGACGCGGCGTTACCTAAGGCGCGCGCGGCACTCGGCGATGCGTTCTTGGCAACGGTAACACCACCCACGTTTCACATCACATCGGCGCAAGTGAATACCGCCACTGCGACGCGCACGATGCGTTTTACGCTGACGCCACTACGCGTTGCCGAAACACAGAACGATGTGAGTGGTGTGATCGCCGCGTGGCGCGCTGCTGGCGCCGATGTGAATCTGGCAAGCGATGGTACGAATTTCGTACTCACGTTGACGGTGCCACACCAAACGCCACTACAACTGCGCGATGCGATGCGCACACTTGCCGCACTGTTACCTGCGCGCGCCGAGTGGGCACTCGTACGCGCGATTCTCTCACCCAGCGACATTGATTGGCAAGAGACGGACGAGTGGCTGACCCACACGATGCAGTATCGCGAAGCCGTAGATTTGTCGTCAGCGTGTCGCGCCTTCACCACGCAACTCGATACGCTCACGCAAAATCTCAAATCGTTGGAAAACATCTCTGCTGACGACGACGAAGCCCAACTCAAGCGCGCGTTACTGCGCTACGCGCAGCGCGGTTGGCAAGCGACGCTGGCAAGCGGTCACGCGATTTATCGTGCGGGCGCGCAAGAAGCGCGCGTGGAACCGTGCACCGCCAAGACGCTCAAGTGGTCATCGTCGGTGTGGCGTCCCGTGCGTGTAGCAATCGTTGTGGGGTTGATCGAACTTGTGGGGATAATCGTTTTGCTGGCGCGTTGGCGCGGACGACGGAGGACGGAAGACGGAGGACGGAGGACGGACAACGGAGGATGGAAGACGAATGACGAAAGTAGTCCTTTTGACTTTTTACCGCAAGTCTCTGTCCTCCATCAAATCCCCTTCGCCATATACAACTCACCCAACTCGAAACCCAAGCGGCGATAGTACTCGCGCGTGCCAATCGCCGCGATGACGGCAAGACGTTTGAATCCGTTCGCGCGCGCGATTTGTGTCGCGTGTTCAATCAATTCCGCACCCAAGCCCGCGTGTTGTGCCTCGCCCGTACTCTCCGCGCCGATTTCGAGGGCGCGCCCGTACACGTGCACCTCACGAATCATCGCACAGTCGCGCACTTCGTCCAAGATGTCTTCGCACGGCGCATCGGGTAAGGGCAACGATAAACGCAGAAACGCGGCAAGCCGATGACGCGGCGTGACGAAACTCAAAAAGTGTTCGGTGGTCACATCGGTTGGGTACGTGAGCACATCGAGGCGCAATTCTGCGCGCGTGATTTTTTCGTTACGAATTTCGCGACAACGAATGCATTGGCACGCCAGTCCACGCGCGCGCATTTCGCGTTGCACCACCAGTCGCAAATCGGAAGTGGTGTTGCCCGCGACGATGTAACTCGCGGGAATGTCGCGCACGACGCGATTGATGCGACAGTACGGTGGCACCATCGCTTTGCACGCGATCAACAATTCAATGAGTTCGGCTTCGGTGTAGGGTTGATATTCGCCGTTCTGCCAGCGCGCATACAACTCGGTACCTTCGAGCAAACTGCACGGGTAGATTTTGAGTTCGTCGGGACGCAGTGCAGGATCGCCCCACAAGCGCGCAAAATCCGCGCGATCCGATTCGAGTGTCGCGCCGAGCAGATTCGGCATCCAATGCAAATGCAGTTTGAAACCGGCGAGTCGCAACAAGCGCATTGCGCGACGCGTGTCCGCAACGGTGTGTCCGCGCTTGTTCGCCGCGAGAATTTCATCGTCGAGTGATTGCGCGCCCATCTGCACTTTGGTTGCGCCGAGCGCGCGCAAACGACGCACCTCGTCGAGTGTGACGTAATCGGGACGTGTCTCCATCACCATCCCAACGTTGCGATGCGCGGCGGTCTCGTTGAGACGTTGCGCTTCCGCTAACGATGACGAATCGCGTTCGTTCATCGCATCGAGGCATCGTTGCACAAACCACTCTTGATACGCGCGCGGATACACCGACCACGTGCCCCCCAAAATCAGCAATTCGATTTTATCCGTGCTGTGTCCCATCGTTTCGAGCGTACGAATACGTGCAAACGTTTGCGCGTACGGATCGAAACGATGCTCTTCCGCGCGTTGCGCGCCCGGTTCAAGTGGCAGGTAACTTTTCGGAAAACCTTCGGCTTCGGGGCAAAAGATGCATTTGCCCGGACACGGATACGGTCCCGTCATCACTGCCACTGGCGTCACACCCGAAAGCGTACGAATCGGTTTGAGTTGCAAACGTTCGAGAAGCGCGCGCTCGAACGGAATGACACCGCGCGCAACAAGTTGCCGATACGCGTCCACGATGCGTTCTTTGGGCACAGGACGATCGCCCGCGTGGATGTAACGTGTGATCAACTGATTCAGTTTTTGGCGCGTCCACTCTTCTTCCGCGCGCACTGCATCGAAGAGAGCCAAAAGCGCGTCACGTTGCACGTCCACATCGAGCGGGACATTGCGCTTGGCTTGCCATTCGCGGCGCGCGCGTTCACGTTCTTCAAAATTCATGGTATAATCATCAACCCGATGGATGAGCAAATCGTCAGACAATTGATTGACATCAACAAAAAATTTTATTCCGAGTTTGCGTCCGCGTTTTCGGAGACACGCTCTAGCGCGCAGACGCGACTCGACCGAATTGTAGCGTACATCGGCGATGCTGGCAAGATTCTCGATGTCGGTTGCGGCAATGGACGACTTGCCGAACGTTTGGATCGCGAAGGCAAACGCGCGCGCTATGTGGGTGTGGATGCTTCACCGCAGATGATTACGATTGCACGCGCGCGTCAGATGCGTTTGCATCACCTCACTGCCGATTTTTTCGTTGCCGACATCACGCAACCGCATTGGAGCGCGCCGATTGCGCACGAAACGTTCGATATTGCGATTGCCCTCGCCGTGTTGCACCACATTCCCAGTTTCGATTTGCGCGCGCGCGTTTTGCACGATTTGCGCGCGCTCCTTGCGCCCGGCGCGCGTTTGGTGTTGACCAACTGGGCATTCGATCGCAACGAGCGACAACGCAAACGCATCGTCGCGTGGTCGCACGTCGGCGTGGATGAACGCGCGCTCGAACCCGGCGATGCGCTCCTCGTGTGGCAACGCGGTGGGGTGGGCTATCGGTATTGTCATTTGATTACACCCGATGAAATGCAACGCCTTGCGGAGCACAGCGGTTTCCAAGTCGTCAAGCAATACTATGCCGATGCGGATTTGAATTTGTATAGTGTATTGCGTAGTGCGTAGTGCGTATTGCATATTTTATCACGCATCACGCAATACGAAATACGCAGTATTCAGTGTTCAGCCAGCGGTAAGTGTTTGCAAGAGCAATTCCAATTTGACAAGCCCACTGTCTTGTGCTACATTCATTGTTGAAAATTGCATAGCACGTGGGGAGCTCGTGAAGACGGGCTGAGAGGAAGACTGGGAGTCTTCGACCCATCGAACCTGATCTGGGTAATGCCAGCGCAGGGACGTTTGTTAAAATCCTTTGCCACCCAAGATCGGGTGGCATTTTGTTTTAAGGTTGGAGGTGAGAATGACAAGTGTATTTACTCAAATGCGCCAACGTCTTTTGCCCAAGATTCAAGCGCCCCCAGAGTGGGGCATCGAGCCCGTACCTGCCACGCAACGTGTGCTGAGTGGGTTGGACTATGCAATTCTCTGGGGCGATTTGGGCATCGGTTTACTCGTGATGTTGGCAGGTACGTTTTTGGTACCCGCACTCGGACTCGGCGATGCAATGCTCGCCATCGTCATCGGCAGTGCGCTCGGGTGCTTTTTGCTTGCACTTGTCGGTGTCATCGGTGGTCAAACCGCAGTGCCCACAATGGTACTCTTGCGTCCGATTCTGGGTGTGCGCGGTTCGTACGTCGCCAGTGCGTTGAACGTCCTGCAATTGATGGGCTGGACGATTTTCGAGTTTATCGTGATGGGCTTTGCCGCCGATGCGCTCAGTCGCGCGCTCTTTGGCGTATCGAGTCTGCCGTTGTGGACTGCCGTATTTGCAGGCATTGTGATTTTGATGGGCTTGGGTGGTCCTCTCGCGGTCGTGCGCGAGTGGATGAGAAAATTTGCGGTCTGGGCAGTCTTGCTGATTACCCTTTGGCTCACCTTCAATTTGCTGACGCAACACTCGATAGTCGAGTTGTGGCACAAACGCGGTGCAGGTGGTTTACCTTTCTGGGTGGCTGTAGATTTAGTGATCGCGATGCCGATTTCATGGCTTCCGCTCGTTGCCGATTACAATCGCTTTGCGCGCCAAGCCAAGCACGCGTTTGCCGGCACCTTCATCGGTTACTTTATCGCCAACGTGTGGTTCTATGCGTTGGGCGCGCTGGTGCTATTGACCGCGCAAATCACACAAGAACCCAAAGGTTTCGTCAGCGCGATCGCGCTTTCGGGTGGTTGGCTCGCCTTGTTGATCTTGGTCGTGCACGAGACCGATAACGCGTGGGCAGACCTCTACTCGACCGCTGTCTCGACGCAAAATGTTTTCCCGCGCGTCAAACAACGCTGGCTCATCATCGGCATCGGTTTGCTTGCGTATCTGATTGCTGTTCTGATTGACATTACCCAGTACGAATTTTTCCTGTTCCTGATTGGCTCGTTCTTCGTGCCACTCTTTGGCGTTCTCGTTGCCGATTATTTCATCGTGCAACGACGCAACTATCGCGTGGACGAACTCCAACGCGGTGCCGCTGGATCGTATTGGTATCGTAGCGGTTTCAACGTACCCAACCTACTCGTCTGGCTCGTTGGGGTCGTTGTGTATCACATCACCAATCCCGGCACACTCGATGCGACGCTGGTGAAGGGTTGGGCGCAAATGATGCCGCCCGCCTTGACTGCGTGGGGTGGTTCGTTGCCAAGTTTCATCGCCGCGTGCGCGCTCACCGTACTGGTGGGTCTCGTCACTAAAGGTAATCAGCGTGGATAACTTGATCGTCGCCGCGCAACGCGCGCTTGCGCGCGTACGCGCCGAGCAACCACTCGTTCACCTCATCACTAATTTTGTGACAATGGCAGAGGTTGCCAACGCGGTCTTGGCAGTTGGTGCGCGCCCCGTGATGGCACACGCGGAGGAAGACGTCGCCGAAATCACACCGACCGCGCGCGCGCTGGTGTTGAATTTAGGAACACCGTCGCGTGAACGCCTTGACGCGATGCTTGTTGCCGCGCGCGTGGCGCGCGAGCATCGCATTCCGATTGTGTTCGATCCTGTCGGTGTGGGTGCAAGTACGTTTCGGCGCGCGTGTGCCACGCGTTTGTTGGACGCTGGCGGCATTACGATTGTACGCGGCAACGCCGGCGAAATCGGCGCGCTGGCAGGCGTAGCGAGCGCAATGTCGGGTGTGGATACCCTGCACGCGGACTATGATCGCGCGCGCGTGCTTACCGAACTCGCGCGCGCGTATCGGGTGGTGGTTGTTTGCACGGGTGCAACTGATTGGGTCGCCGACGGCGCGCGCGTTGTCATCGTTGAAAACGGTCATCCCTTTTTGAAACGCATCGCCGGCGCCGGCGATATGCTAGATGCACTGATCGCCATAGCCGCGACCGTCGAAAGTGATGCGTTGCTTGCCGCAACGTGCGGTTTGCTGTGGATTGGTATCGCGGCAGAGCAAGCCGCGCGCACTAGCGATGGCATCGGAACTTTTCACACGCGCTTGTTCGACGCGCTCGACGCGCTGGATGATGCGACGATTCAGCGCGCAGCGCGCGTCAAAATTCTATGAATCCGACTCAACGAATCTGGAACGAATAAGCGAATGTGTCGCGCGATTTGTTTATTCGTTGTGTATTCGTTGACGCGAATGTATAAAAAATCTACAGGAGGTCAAAATGCACACTCGTCGCGTTGCCTATGCTGTCGTTTTGACGGCACTAGCGGTCATTCTCTCGCCGTTCTTCATTCCGATTGGTCCCGCCAAAGTTTTCCCGGCGCAACACATGGTCAATGTGATTGCGGCAACCTTGTTGGGACCCTGGTACGCGCTCGCTGTTGCGTTTGCGGCATCGGTGATTCGCAATGCGACCGGGATGGGCACCTTGTTCGCGTTTCCCGGCAGTATGATTGGCGCGTTCTTGGCGGGCTATGTGTTTCTCTGGACGCGCAATCTGTTTCTGGGCGCGCTCGGTGAAATCATCGGCACAGGTATCTTGGGCGCGCTCGTGAGCACCTTGATTGTCGCACCGATGTTTATGAACCGCGTGATGGATGCTACCGCGTTGATCGTGCCGTTCTTGGCAAGCACCACCGGCGGTTCAATCATCGCGCTCGTGGCTTTGTTCATCTTGCGACGCGCCGGCGTCATCAAAAAGATGCCTCTCGACTAGTACGCGCGTCGCGATTTAACCATTCAAGGTATCTAGTCAGCCCTGCTGGATTTCAGCCACAGAGCACACAGGGATCACAGAGAAACTTTTGTTTTCTCTGTGTTCTCTGTGTTCCCTGTGGCATACAAGCACATCAACGAATGAATAACGAATAAACGAATGGACGAATAAACGAACAAACGAATGAACTTTATTCGTCCAGTATTCGTTGACGCGAAAAATCTAGACGTATGGCACTTGTCGAACTCGTGAATGTGCAGTATCGTTATGCCGACGCCACAACGGACGCGTTGAGTGACATCCATCTCAGCATCGCGCCCGGTGAATTTGTATTGCTCGCTGGCGCAAGTGGGTCAGGCAAATCAACACTGTGTCGTCTGTTCAACGGACTGATTCCACACTTTTACGACGGCACACTCGGCGGTACGGTGTACGTGGATGGCTTGGACACGCGCGCACACTCGGTTGCCGAATTGTTTGCGCGGGTGGGAATGGTGTTTCAAAATCCCGAAGCGCAACTCTTCAACAGCACCGTCGAACGCGAAATCACTTTTGGGTTGGAGAGTTTGGGATTACCGCGCGACGAGATTCACGCGCGCGTGAACTGGGCACTCGACCTGACACACCTTACTCACTTGCGCCAGCGCGCGCCGTTTGAACTTTCGAGTGGCGAACAGCAAGCCGTTGTGATTGCCGCGATGGTCGCGCTGCGTCCGCGTCTTTTGGTGCTCGACGAACCTTACGCCAATCTGGATGCCGATGCAGTGACGCGCGTGCGCGCGATTCTGCGCGACATCCACGCGCAAGGGACGACTGTGATTTTGACCGAACATCGCCTTCACACGACACTTGCCGATGCAACGCGTCTGATGGTGATGGATCGCGGACGCATCGTGCGCGATGGCGCGCCGCGTGACATCTTGCGCGAGGATGTTTCGGCGTGGCGATTGAATGTGCCATACGTCGTTCAGTTGGCGCGACGCGCAGGGTGGCGCGAGACACCTCTGTCCGTTTCCGAAGCCGTAGCACTCGCGCGCGCGTACGGCAATGTGCCGAATGTGTCGCGTCGCAATGGTCAGGCAGAAAACGCGCCTCCGCCCGATGCGTCGCGCGTGATCGAAATGCGCCAAGTCAGTTGTCAACGCGATGGGCGGACGATTTTGCGCGACGTGTCGTTCAGCGTTGCACGCGGCGAAAGTATCGCGCTGATTGGACGCAACGGCGCCGGTAAAACGACACTGCTACGACTCTTGAACGGCTTGCAGTTACCGTCGCACGGTCACGTGATCGTGATGAATCAAGACACGCGGCGCGCGCGCGTCTCGACACTGGCGCGCGAGGTCGGCATCGCTTTTCAAAATGCCGACGCACAATTTTTCAAGACACGCGTGCGCGACGAAATCGAGGTGGCACCGCGCGCCTTGCAACGACTCGACCGCGCGTGGTTAGAGCAGTTGTGCGAGTGGTTTGAATTGTCACCGCTATTGGAGCGTTCGCCATTCACACTGAGCGAAGGCGAAAAGAAACGCGTGGCGATTGTGGCGATGCTTGCCGCGCGCCCAACGATTCTCGCGCTCGATGAACCGACGACAGGACAAGACGCTGTGTTTCGCGCGAACTTGGTGCGCGTGTTGCGCGAACTCCAAACGCGTGGGATGACGATTCTGGTTGCTACGCACGATGTCGAATTCGCCGAGCAAGTCGCAGCGCGTTGGCTCGTGCTCGGCGAAGGCACACTCTTGGCGGATGCAACTCCCGATCAAGTGATGCGTGATGCCGCGCTATTGGCGCGCGCGGCACTACAACCTACCGCACAGTGGCAATTTCAACACGCGTGGCAACAAGTCGGTTTGTTAGAAACTGCTGCGACGAATACACAACGAATGAACACATCATAGCACGATTCGTTGATGCAAATTCATTGTTGGCGATCAGGAATGTCAATGTTCGATCCGCGTTCCAAACTTGTGCTCGCGCTCGCGTGGTCAACTCTCGTGATGCTCGCGACGCGCTGGGAGATACTCGGTATCATCAGCATCGTCACGTTGGGTACAGTTGTGGTACTTGACCACACCTCAGCGTGGCTCAAGACTATGCGCGCGCTCGTGCCGATGACGCTCTTTCTCGTCGCGGTGATGCTGTGGGCGTTCGATGCAAACACAGCATTGATGAGTGCGTTGCGTCTGCTCCTCTTGACCACAACCTTTTTCCTGTTCTTTCGGACGACTGCCCCCGAGGATATGGCGAACGCGCTCGTGGCGAGTGGCGCGCCGTACGCTCTCGCATTCATTATTACGACCGCGATGCAGTTCGTCCCTGTTCTCGCGCGCAAGATGAGCGAGGTTAGAGACGCGCAACGCGCGCGCGGCATTCCTTTGGAAAACAATGTGGCGAGTCTGCGATACTATCCTGCCCTGATTGTGCCGCTACTCATCCAAACCTTTCTACTTGCCGAGCAACTGGCTGAGGCGATGGAAGCACGCGGCTTTGGCGCGCCGCGGCGTACGTTCGCACGCGCGTACGTGTTGCAACGTCACGATTGGGGACTGATCTTGGTATCATTCCTTCTCATTCTCGTAGGATGGTGGTTACGATGAAATCTGTGGACTATACGCTGTATGTTCTTACCGATGCCAAACTCGCGCGCGGACGTTCGCACGAGGAGGTGGTTGCCGCCGCGCTGCGTGGTGGTGCGACGTTGGTGCAGTATCGTGAAAAGAACGCCAGCACGCGCCAAATGATCGCAGAAGCAACGCGCCTGCGCGATCTCTGTCGCGCGTACGGCGTACCGCTCATCGTCAATGATCGCGTGGACATCGCGCTGGCAGTAGATGCGGACGGCGTGCACGTGGGTCCCGACGATATGCCAGTCGCACTAGCGCGCAAACTGATGGGGCGCGACAAAATCGTCGGTGCATCGGCGGGGACAATCGCCGAAGCGCGCGCGGCGATTGCCGATGGCGCGGACTATTTGGGTGTGGGCGCTATCTTTGCCACGAGTTCCAAAGCCGATGCAGGAGAGCCAATCGGTTTGGACGGGTTGCAACAAATCGTGCGTGTCAGTACGATTCCTGTCGTCGGCATCGCTGGCATCAACGCGACGAATGCGGCGAGTGTCATTCGCGCGGGCGCAGTGGGCATTGCGGTCATTTCAGCCATCGTCTCTGCCGACGATATTGAACGCGCCACGCGCGAATTGAAAACGATTGTTGAACAAGCCAAAAGAAATTTCGTCCACTAAGGACACGAAAAAAATCTTGGTGTTTCTTCGTGTCCTTCGTGGATAAAAAAGTTATTTTGTACCAAGGAGAGCAAGATGAAACGAGCATTGACGATTGCAGGTTCGGATTCGGGCGGCGGCGCCGGCATCCAAGCCGACCTTAAAACCTTCGCCGCGCGCGGTGTGTTTGGGATGAGTGTGTTGACCGCGCTGACCGCGCAAAATACGTTGGGCGTGCAAGGCGTGCACGAAGTTCCACCCGATTTTATCGCGTTGCAGATTGATGCGGTTGTCAGCGATTTGGGAGTAGATGCCGTAAAAACCGGAATGCTCTCGAATGCCTCCATCATCGAGATCGTTGCCGCTAAAGTGCGCGAACATCACTTGGCGCCGCTCGTCGTGGACCCAGTGATGATCGCCAAGAGTGGCGCGCCGCTCTTGCGTGACGAGGCGCGCGAAGCATTGATTCGACAGTTGCTACCACTAGCAACGGTCGTCACCCCGAATCTGCACGAGGCGCGCGCGCTCAGCGGCATAGACGTTACCACACTCGAAGAGATGCGTGATGCTGCGCGCGCGATTCATCGTCTTGGCGCGCGTTACGTCGTCATCAAAGGTGGACACTTGCCCGCAACGATGGAAGCGATTGATGTGTTGTACGATGGCATTACCTTCGAGGAATTTCGCGCGCCGCGCATCGAAACCAAGAACACACATGGAACGGGATGCACGTTTGCCTCGGCGATTGCGGCTGAACTAGCCAAGGGCAATTCGGTGGCGCAAGCAGTTCGCATCGCCAAAGCGTATCTCACCGCGGTCTTGCAAGCATCGGCGAATTTGTCACTCGGTCACGGTCACGGTCCGCTGAATCATATGGCAACCTTGATAGAACGTTCGACCTAATGCCTGACTTGAGCCCAAGATCGAAAGACAGTCGAGTGGCAAGCGCGTTTATGGCTTGCCACTCTTTGTCTTGGGAAAAGTAAGATTTCCAAAAACCCCGTTTTGCCACATTTCTGCCCTCTGTGGGTCAAAATGTTATGATATTGTTATCAATTCGTAACGCTTTGATGGTTTACAAATATCCGACTTTATGTTATACAATGACCAAAATGTGAGTTAAATGGTCGGAATATGTACAAAAGATTTTTGCTCGCGTGCAGTCTTGCTTTTGCGTTTGTGCTACTCGCCAATCTAGTTGCGCGCGGAGAAACCAACACGCGCACACTCACCTTTGCCGATTTGGGTTACCCGAAAGACGAAACGCTACACGGTGTTCGCGCAACGCGCGAATACGGTGTGCTGTTGCCGCAATCTTGGAATGTGCAAACAGCCACCATCCTCGTACTGCGATTCAGTCACTCGCCAGCGTTACGTCCCAACTCTAGTCTGGCGGTGGATTGGAACGGCACACGCTTGACGAGCACACTGCTTACAGCGGAGAATGCCAAAGACGGCGTCTTGCGTGCCGAAATTCCTGCCGCGTTGATGCGCACAGGTTACAACGTCTTGCGTCTTGAAGCGTATATGGGGATTCAGGACGATTTTTGTTCCGATATTGACAATCCTGCGGTTTGGTTGACCGTGCATCATTCATCCTTCTTGCAAGTAAATTTCCTGACCAAGTCACCCGAAGCCGATTTGGGTACATTTCCCCTACCATTCATCGAACCCAGTTCACTCGTCACCAATACCGTAACGTTGGTGTTGCCCGATTCGCCGCGTCTCGCCGAATTGACAGCGGCGGCAACGATCGGTGCCAAGTTGGGACAGTTGGCAGCGTGGCGACCGCTCCAATTCGATGTGCGCGCGGCATCTACTTTCGATTTGAATCAGAACAACGGTCACATCATCGTGATTGGCGCGCGCGAACGCTTGCCACGTACTCTCGACTTGCCCATCGTAAAAAAGTTAGGCACTGAAACACAATTGACCGATTGGCGCGGCGAGCCATTACCGCGCCACGCGGGCGTACTCTGGGAACAACTCACACCGCGTCGCGAGGCATTACTCCTCGTCGTCACCGGCGAAGACGATACGGCGATGCTTACTGCCGCGCGCGCGCTTGCCAGCACACCAACGTACGCACAATTGAACGGGCCACTCGGCGTGGTGCTCCAAGTGCCACCGCCCAAAGGGAACGGTTCGATTGGACAAACGTTGACGCTGGAAGAGTTGGGGTATCGCGACATTACAGCGCAAGGTTCGCGCGAACAGACATTGAATTACGTGATTCCCTTGCCGATGGCATGGCAAATTCAAGAAGGCGCGACCTTGGATTTACACTTTGCGCATTCAGCCCTATTGGACACCAACAAGTCATCGTTGAACGTGCTGTTGAACGGAACACCTGTGGGGAGCATTCTACTCACAAGCAAAACCGCCAGCGATGGACGCGTCACGTTCACACTCCCCGCGCGCTTGTTCAAGATGGGCGAAAACACGTTGACGATTGTGAGCAACATCCAAGTCCCGCGTCCGACCAAAGACCCGACCGATTGTTTGAACACGTACTATCGCGAGGCGTGGCTGGTGGTCTATGCCGATTCGCGCTTGCGAATGCCCGGTGCACCCGCCAACTTGTCAGCGACGCTTGGCAACTATCCGCGCGCGTTCATCGGCGCGATGGACTTGTCTGATCTCACTTTCGTCGTCCCGCCCGAACCTAATCTCGCGGTTGCGCGCGCCGTAGCGTGGATCAGCGCACGACTCGGACGCTTTGCACAAGGCGAAACCCTTGCCCCGCTGGTGGCGGACGCGCAAACACCAACTTTGACGCGCTATCAAATTATCGTGGGACGTCCTTCGCAAAACCCAGCGATTGCCAAACTGAAAGATGTGCTACCACAACCGTTCAAATCAAACAGTGACGAACCTGAACCCGTCGCGCAGGTGGCGCAAGTGTTACCACCGCGCGGCACCATCGGCTATGTGCAAGCCACCACGATAGACAAACAACCGCGCCTTGTGGTCACTGGCAACAACGACGAGGGACTGTTATGGGCAGCCGAGGCGTTGAGCGCGCCAGAACTCTTGGGCAAGTTGCGTGGCGATCTGGCGATTCTGAGTGCCGCCGCTTCGCTCACCACGCTCGAAGTGCGTACCAAAGACAATCCCACCGCGTTGGCTTTGGCACAGCCAACCCCAACCACCAACGGCACATCAAGTATGCCGACATGGGTAATGGGTTTGACCATCGGATTGTTTCTCGTGACAGCAGTGATCCTGTTCTTGGTCGGTTGGCAATCGTGGATTGGTATGCGGATGCAAAGGCGAAGGAATAACTGACGTTACGCACACGTAGGACAGGTTTGCCAACTTGTCCTACATTTCACACCAGATTTTCTATCCTCTGCGTAAGGTGAGGGAATATATGAATGTCAAACAAGACCTTCAATTCAAATTGCTCGTGGCAACGTTGGGGGTCTGGCTTATTCTGGGTTCACTAGTAATCGGCTGGGTGGACTCGACGTTTTATATGCTAGCGTTCGGTCTGCTCGCGCTAACGACCACGCTGACATTGATCTACTCATCGCGCTTACTCGATGTGGGAATCGTAATCGCAGGCACGCTCATTTTCGGTGTGGTGCAAGTGCTGGTGTACGGCTTCACTCCGCGTATCGTGTTTCCTGCCATCGTTTGCCTTGTGGCGTTGAGTGGTGCAGCCGCATTAGGCACACTCGCCAATCGTCAATTTACACGCGTGAGCCAGCAATTGGAACAACAACATCGGTTGGTGGACGAGTTGCGTGTCTATGATCCCGATACCAACTTGTTGCGTTATCCGTACGCCTTGCAAACGCTCAAAAATGAGATTGCGCGCAGTCAACGGTACAATCGTCCGCTGTGCGTGCTGTTTTTGCGCGTGAACGAACCGCCCGAGTGGATGCAACCTCAAGGTGAATTGGCAAAACGCGCGGCGTATCAACAAATCGCTGAACTTGTGCGTGGATCGCTACGCACCGTAGATGTGGCATTCTTCAACGCGACCAAGTTCGGTGCCATTCTGCCAGAGACCGATGCGGTAGGTAGTCGTCTTGTCGCTGAGCGACTCATCGAACGCATCGCGAACAAGATGCGCTTGGCTACCTATATCGGCATAGCCCATTTCCCCAGCGATGGAGTAACGGAAGAAGAACTGGTGCGCGGCGCCGAGGCTGCATTACAGTTGGCGTTGACGACAGGGCAACCTTTGGTTTTTTACGTGCAACTACGCCATGCCGTTCGTCCTGCCGCGCCCATCCAACCGTTAGATTTACCGCCAACATCTCAACCCTCGCCCCTCAACCACACCGGAATCGAATTGCACATTGCGGGATTGCGCGATCTGGCAAATACCTTGCGCATCGAACAAGCCTTGCGCGATTACGTCGGCGCCGAGAATGTACGCACATTACGTTTTATGGATGGCACGCTCGTGCTCGAACTCAAACACCCTCCCAGCGATTTGACGCAAAAACTTGCCGAACTCATTCCCTTGCCCATCGAACAACTCGCGCGTGAGGGTCGAACGATTCACGCGCGCGTGCAGGAGGCTAGCGTTGGAACCGCCGCGCACTAACTGGTGGCTTGCACTGGTGATCGTCCTGCGCGTGATGATCTTTCTGGGTGTTTGGCTCGTTCTGTTTATGGGAATATTTTTGGGCTATTTCACCGTGCCGTTAATTGTCCTTGCCGCGCTGACTTTGTTTTACGCCATCACCGATGCTGGCTTGGTGATTGCTCTCGTGCGTCAGCGTGCCCGTCAAGCGCGTCACACTTTTTTGCAAGCGCGCGATTCGGAATCTACCCAGAACACGTAACTGATGTAAGTTTGCAAACTGGTACTACACAACGGTATTAGACATCGCCTCAACGAATGGGCAACGAATAAACGAATGAGTACCGTGCAGATTCGTTTGTGTGTTCAATATTCGTTAAAGCGGATTTTCAAAAGCAAACCTCAACCTCTGTAGAAACTTTCTCTCCCAAAGCGTTCGTGATGATGTACGACCATCCTGCGCCGTTCGTACGATTGAACGGCTTTGTGCCCACCTCTGCTGCACTCCGCGTACTTGCCGAATCGGTGGCGCGTCAATTCCTGATAGTGCCCCTGTGGCTGGAGCATACAACGCTTGTGGTGGCTTCGGCGCACGGTTTGGACAACGCCACGCTTCACACGCTTACCACAATCGTACGGCGTCCCCTGCGTGTGCTGCGCGCCACATATCCCGATGTGCGCGCCGCACTCGAGCGTTTTTATCGCGGCACAAGTCCGCGTCCATCCACGCCTTCACTTGAGCAAGCCCTGCTCCATCTTGGCTATCTCAACGCAGAGACTGTGGAGCAAGCACGCGCAGCATCGGCGAACCTTTCGCTTGCCCAAACCTGTCTGCAATCAGACTTGCTCACCGAAGACGAATTGATCGAAGCGCAAGGGTGGCAGTTCAACTTGCCACCTTTGCGTCTGCGCGGTTTGAGCACCCAGACATGTCTTGCGCCACTCATTCCTCTGGACATTGCACGCACGCAAAAAATTGTTCCGCTATGGTGGATTCAAAACACCTTGATTGCTGGCATCACTGCGCCGAACGATGTGTCCGCACGCGTGGAACAATTTCCTTTTCCCTTGTGGCTCGCTGTATGTTCACCTACCGAGTGGAATCATCTTTACGAACGCACTTATCTCACTGGTTCCACGCGAGTCGGAGATGACGAGTCAGCAGTCGTCGAAGTGCTGTTACGCTACGGCTTGCTCGACTCCACGACGCTACATCTTGCGCGCGCGATCGCGCAGCAAACTCGGCGTCCTTTGCGCGAGGTGCTCATCTCGCGCGGTGTTTTGACCGCCCAACAATGGCTAGAAGCGCGCGCCCATCATTGGGGCATACGCGCGGGTTACACCCCCACGCGTCGCAATGGCGATTCTGCACAACTCGCCGATCTTGTACCCGCTGCGCTGGCGCGCCAATGTGCCATCGTTCCACTTGAATACGATGCCAAGCGCGCGACACTTGTCGTTGGAATGCCGCACCCCAACGACGATGTATCCCGCCTCCTCGAAAACCTGACGCATCTACACATCGAGGCGCGCCTGCTCGATGAAGACACTGTGCACGCCGAGATGCAAAATCTGTATGGTGATGACACACCCCAGTTACCGTTGGCACCTTCTCTTGGCGATCTGTTGACAGGGCTAGGCATCGTCACACCGACCCAATGGCAACAAGCCGAAGCATCTCCCAAGCGTTTGATTGAATTGGGTTATCTCGACGAGTTCGACCTCACCACGATTCGCGCGTTGCAAACGGGCTTGCCCGCCACGCGTCTCACGCGCGCGCGTTTCGATGCTAATCTTGTGACGCGTGTTTCACCCGAACTCGCACAACGTCACCATTGCCTTCCTTGGATCATTCAAGATGGCACCGTTTGGGCAGTCATTGCCGATCCGTTCGACACCGTCGGGTTGCAAATGCTCGAAGCCGCACTGGGTTCACCCGTGTATCCGATTCTTGCTCCGCGCCCGGCGATTGACGCGGTGATCGAACGCTTTTTTGGTGTGTCCACTCTGCGTTTGGATGACGCGACCCATTCCTTCATCGAGGCGATGATTCAGCGCGGTGTGCTCACGCATACCAGCGCGGCACGCGCGCGGCAACTCGTCGAACAAGGTGTGGCACTCGACCAAGCCATCTTGCAAGTCAGCACTCGATCAGCGCGCGATCTCACACGCACGTTCGCCGAGCATCTTGGCATTGCTTGGGTGGATTTGCAATTGCGCGAAGAAACCACGCGCGTTTTCGATGCACTTGGACAATCCATCACGCGACGCCAAGCACACGACCCGGTGGACGCAACCGTAGCGCGGCTGATAGATTTGGAAACGGCACGTCGCTTGAGCGCGCTGCCGATTGCGCGCACCGATGGCGCGCTCTTGGTCGCCTTTGCCAACCCGTTGTTCGACTCGGCGCGTCGTGAAATTGAATCTCTGCTCAAGACGCCCGTGCGTCCTGTCCTCGCGGCGCGTTCCGATTTGGACGAAGCCATTCAACGCGTGTTGGGTCATCAAAACATCGGCACGCGTCTCTTGCTGGCGGGTCTCATTTCGCGCGTGCAACTCAACGATGCTCTGGAATTGGCGCAACGGACTGGAGTGCGCTTGGGACGCGCGTTGATCACGCGAGGATACATTACACCAGAACAACTGGCGCAATTCCTTGCCGAGCAAGCCCATCTGCCGTTTTTCGATTTGCGTTCGGTCAAACTCGATGTCACTATGGCTCGTTGGATTGACGAAGCCACCGAGCGCGCGCTAGGCATTTTGCCGCTGGCACTCCACCAAGACGAATTGACGCTCGCGATGGTGGATCCGTTGAACGAAGAAGCCGTGCGTGTTGCCGCGCGCGTCACGGGCTATACGATTCGCCCCGTGTTGGTAAGCGAACAGGACTTGGAAGACGCGCTCGAACGCATCTACGGGAGCGAGTACTTGGGGCGCAGTGTGTCGGAACTGCTCGAACGCGCGCCAGAAGATTCGGCGTACTGGGTGTTGAGTCGCGGGCAAAAGATTGCCTTCGCGCTCATCGCGCTCGTCTCCGCGTTGTGGCTCATCACCGATTGGCGTGGGTACATCATTCTCCTCAACGCGTTTGCCACCACATTCTACTTGGGTTTCTCGGCGTACAAATTTTATCTGGCGTATCGCGCCATCACGCATGAACTCGAAGTGCCTGTCTCGGATGAAGAAGTCGCCGCGCTCGATGCGCGCGACTTGCCTGTGTACACGATTCTCGTACCCGTGTACAAAGAAGCCGATGTGTTGCCCGATTTGTTGGAAGCGATCAGTAAACTCGACTATCCACCAACGAAACTCGATGTCAAAGTGTTGATGGAAGCCGACGATACCGAGACGATTCAGGCGTTCGAGCGGATGAAGATGCCCGCACAGTTTCAGGGGATTGTGGTGCCAGTAGCACCGCCGCGCACCAAACCCAAGGCGTGCAACTATGGGCTGATTCACGCGCGCGGCGAATACGTTGTCATCTACGATGCCGAAGACTTGCCCGATCCCGATCAACTCAAGCGCGTTCTAGTCGCGTTCCGCAAATCGCCACCGAACGTGGTGTGCATCCAATCGAAACTGAATTACTACAATCGCAACCAAAACTTGTTGACCGCGTGGTTCACCGTCGAGTATTCGATGTGGTTCGACTTGTTCTTGCCGGGTTTGGATGCCAGCGGCGCACCGATTCCGCTCGGTGGCACCTCGAATCACTTTAAGCGCAGCGCGCTCATCGAAGCCGGCGCGTGGGACCCCTACAACGTGACCGAAGACGCGGACTTGGGAGTACGCATCTTCAAGCGTGGCTATCGCACTGCCATCGTAGATAGCACGACGTACGAAGAAGCCAACAGTGAAATTTACAACTGGATTCGTCAGCGTTCGCGTTGGATCAAGGGATACATTCAAACCTGGTTGGTGCATATGCGCCATCCACTTAAACTGTATCGTGAATTGGGATTCACGGCGTTCTGGAGTTTTCAGTTCGTCGTAGGCGGCACGTTCTTCGCCGCGCTCTTGAATCCGATTTACTGGTTCTTGACGACGTTGTGGTTTCTCACGCATTGGGAACTGATCCAAATCGTCTTTCCTGGCATTGTGTTTTATTCGGGCGCATTGTGTTTGTACTTGGGTAACTTTGCCTTCACGTACTTGAACGTGGCGGGCGCAATGCGACGCGGCTATTACGATATGGTGAAATATGCGTTACTCAGTCCCTTGTATTGGGGCTTGATGAGCGTGGGCGCGTGGAAGGGCTTGTGGCAACTGGTGACCAAACCGTACTTTTGGGAAAAGACCAAGCACGGTTTGTTCCAGGGCGAACCCAGCACCGAGCGCGCTAACAAGTTGCGAGATTTGGTGTGAGACGCACAACGCTGAACGAAGGTCCTCCGCCAGCGCCGATTGCCAAGCCAACACTAGGACGCTACGAGGGATGGATCATTTTCGCGCTGGCGTGCACGTTGAACTTGATAACAGCGTGGTGGTTGGCGTACGTGTGGTCTGTAGGCAACAGTGATGCCTTGTCACGCACGGCAAACGCGTTCTATGTCCTCTTCTCGCGCGATCCACACCTCGCAGCAATCGGCTTTGTGTGGCCCCCCCTACCCAGTTTGATGCAACTGCCGATTTTGCTCTTCACACGTTGGCTTGGTCAGCCCCAGTTTAGCGGTCCGATTCTATCCAGCGTGTCTGGTGCCGTCGCGCTAGTCATTCTCAATCTAATCCTTGCTCAACTGAATGTATCTCGCGCGTTGCGTTGGGGCTTGCTGGTGCTCACCCAACTCCATCCAAGTTTCTGGTACCTTGCCGCTAGCGGTCTGGCTGAAATCATCTTGCTATGTTGTCTGCTCTTGACCATCTGGGGATACTTGCTGATGCCTGAACGCGTACGTTCGTGGGCGATTGCAGGATTGGGCTTGGCATTAGGATTCTTTGTACGCTATGAAGCCCTAGCAATGATCGCGGGTATCGTGTTAGCGATTGCGATACAACGCTGGCCCCCCTGGCGCAATTGGGAAACCGCGCTGGAAGGACGTTTGTTGTTCGTGCTATCACCGCCGGCTTATGCTATCGGACTATGGTTGTATTTTAACTGGATGTTTACGAGCGATCCGCTCTTCTTCCAGCGCAGTGCGTATAGTCTGGCAGTGGCCCCTGATGTGGCGCGCAACGTGGGCTTGGCACATCCCTTGTTTGCCGCGATGGGCAATTGGATCAAGACGGGCGAATACGCGCTCACGCGCTTGGCACAACAAAACTTGGCATTTCTTGTCGCGATGCCGGTGATTCTTGGGCTTGCCCTTCGACGAAGCAAAATGCCATTGCTCGGTTTGTTGGTGTTGCTAGCGAGCGTGCCCTTGTTTACGGCTTATCAGGTGTATTCGGGTACGCTAGCCACGTGGATGCGGTACTGGTTTTACGCCACACCGTTTGCCGCGATACTCATCGGAGCGTGGCATGGCGCGAGCACAGGAACACGTCGTTGGGTGGTCACGCTCGGACTTTTCGGCCTATTCGTTGCCAGCACACCTGTGACTTTGCTCGCGATGCGTGATCCGTACGCCAGTTTGGATGAGCAACGCTTGAGCGCGTATCTGACGGATTCCGCGCAACAAATCAAATTGCGTGAACAAGATGGCTATTGGAAAGACATTCAGGACGCGCATAAACTAGCGCGTCGCGTGTATGAACGCGCGGGCGAACGTCGAGTGATGGTGGATACTGCGCGCGGCTATGCGATGATTATGCAGTATCCTCAACCAGAACGACTGGTCATCACTACGGATCGCGACTTTGTGACAATCTTGGAAAATCCACCAGCGTTTGTAGATTATGTGCTGGTGCTCGCGCCCGAGACGAGTGGCGCCGGCTTTAATGTCATCGCTGCGCGTTATCCTCACTTGTTCGAGAACGGGACACCTTGGGCAAAGTTAGAGGAAGATTTCACCGATACCTATCGTCACTGGCGTTTGTTTCGTGTAACGCGTCTATCTTCACAGTGATATGCTGCCTAGAAAATTTTTCTCCGCATCACGTTTCATCTTCTTCTCCACTTTTATCCTCTACGCCGCGCTGGGCTGGATAGGCGCGTTTGTGTTGCAAACGTACAACTACGACGGGATTGCGCGCATCGCTCAAGCATTCAGCGTGTTCTCTAGTCGCGACCCGCATCTTGCCGCGATTGGCTTTGTATGGATGCCGCTCCCAGTCCTCTCCGACTTGCCGCTGGTGTGGTTGCTCAAACCCTTCGGTTTGGTGCTGTGGGCGGGACCGCTAATGAGCGCGTTCTACACCGCGCTCGCACTTGCCGCGCTGTACGATTTGTTGGGAGATTTTGAATTACCGCGCGTCTGGCGCGTGGTGTGGGTGCTGGGACTAGGTGCGCATCCACTCATTGTGCACAACGGCACAATGGGACTTTCCGAAGCACCGCTACTCGCGTGTTTGTTTCTGGCGTTGCGCGGCTTTATCGCCTGGGATCGCGAGAACAAGAGTTGGGGAATCCTGTGGGGAGGCATTTGGAGTGCGCTGGCAGTCTTTTGTCGCTATGAAGCGATGGCGTGGGTGGGCGTGACGACGCTCGCGCTGGTTTGGCGCTGGTGGCTCGATCCGTCGCGACATCAAGCGCGCGCGCTCCAAGCCAACATTCTGGCATACACGATGCCACCACTCTACGCGCTCGGTGGTTGGGTGTTGGTCAACTGGTTGATTATGAAAAATCCGATTTACTTTCTCGTTGGACCCGGTTCCACTGCCACAACGCCCGACACCGCTCAAGCCGTAGGACCAAGCCATCCGTTTGCGTACGCGCAAAATTCCGTGAGCGGTTCGGCTCTGTTGTTGTCGCGACAAATCGCTGACCTATCTCCTTTGCTGGCGTTGGCGACGTTACTGCTGATCGTTCTCGTACTGTGGAAAAAAGCGTGGGGCGACCTGAGTTACCTTGCACTCGGTTGGTCTATTCTGGGTTTCACATTTTTTACTGCGTGGCGCGGCTTGTTGCCACCGTTCACCCGTTATTTCTTCTGGATTGTGCCTGCCGGCGTCATCATTGCCGCGACGGCGTATCGTTGCGCGCACAAGCGCTGGACGCGCGCCCTGACCCTTGCGCTAATGACCGTCGCGCTCTGGGCGCCGTTCACGTGGCTGATTCCACGCGCACTCGAACGTTTGCCCGATCCATATCCGTTACGCATCGTTGGCGCGTTCTTGTTACCCCCCGAAGTGACTGACCATCGTCAGGTGCGCGGACAATTGGACGAATTCAAGATGATTGCGGCGTATCTCAATGCGCAACATCCGCCGCGCACGACACTCCTTGATGCGGCAATCGGTTCACCCTTGCTGTTTTTCCTCACCCGACCTGAAACGCTGGTGTTAACGACTGATCGCGATTTCAAACAAATTCTATCCTCACCGATTGGGCGAGTGGATCAGATACTCGTGCCTTACCCCAGTTTCGACGCGCGAGGACGTTCGGAAATTCTCAAACTCTATCCCGCCATTTACGACGGGCAGGCGTGGACGCAGTTGGTGCACGAGTTTCCTGGACCCAACGCCTGGCGTCTGTACCGCATCGTATCACCCTAAAATTTAACAGCGGACGAGGTACCTCGTCCGCTGTTGAGTTTTATCTTGTTCAGACCTCACAGGTCTCGGAGACCTGTGAGGTTTAGAAACCTCTTTCTCCAAGAGCGTTTAGAACCTGAGCCGCATCAGGTCTTTACCCACAATGACGGTGCCGGTGAACGTACTCTGCGCGGCGGTACGCCACGCGCGCACATCGCATTCAGGGGGCAAATGAACCAACACCAACTTTTTCACATCGGCGCGCGTGGCTTGTTCGCCGGCTTGGCGCGCGCTGGTATGTCCATTACTATCGGTATCGAGTGTTGTTGCTTCGTGAACCAGAATGTACGAACCGCGCGCCAGATTCACCACATCGTCCAATACTTCGGTATCGCTCGAATACGTGATCGCGCGGCGCGAAGCACGCGCTTCGATGCGTACTGCAATTGTCGGGATGATGTGACGCGTGGGAGCGGAAGAGACCGAAAATTCGGCAGTGACCAAATGCGCATTGTGGTATCGTTGGGGAACACGGTGGAATTCAATCGGAAAAAAGTTTTTAAATCGTTCCCACTCGAACGCACGCATCAACGCGCGCGTGGCGCGCAGTGTGTCGGCTAGTCCATAGATGGACAGTGGCTTTTTTCTGCCTGCCAACCACATACCCAATAGAAGAACCGAGAGCCCGTAGATGTGATCGGGATGATGATGGGTGAGGATGATGTGATCAATTTGATCGAGCGCGACGCCGGCTTTGAGCAAACGTTGTACGGGACTGCCCGCGCAATCAATTAGAATGGCTTCGCGCTCGCCCTTGACGACCAAATAGGTATGCTCGCGCGTGGCGTCGCTGAGTGCAGCACCTGTGCCTAGCAAAATGAGTTGAGCCATCGTATCTCCTGTGAGAACGCGACTTGTGTGCGCGGTCGCCAGTTCTCATCGTCCAAACATCCAGATCAAAATCTGCGGCGTGATGTTCACTTCGATCACGGCGGCGATGAACAACAGTGGTATCACCACAAACAAGACAATTTTAACAAAATCTGCCAACGCGCGCAAGAGGTTCTCTCCGGCGGTGAAACCTGCCGGCGGTGCGATGATAGACGCGCCGGCGCGCAACGCGAACGCCGTCATCAAGATCACAGCAGGTATTTCGATGATCCCGTGTGGTAACAGTGCCGCGAGTAAAAACACATAGCCCGTCACACCAAACCATTGTGCTTCACCCCATATAAAACCGAGCACCCCCATCGTCGCTACGATCGGCAGACACGCCAGTGTGCCAAACGAGAACAAACCGAGAAACGCTGCCACCAATAACGAACGGATATTGTATGCCCAAATGGCATCCACCGTAAGGCGCGGGAGTACTGTCCCTTGTAATGCAGGTTCCTGACGCAACGCTTCGGGATTGAATTCGATCTTATCAATCAAGTCGGGAGGCAAAGGGTATTGTAGCGCGACTATCCAACCAACAAAAGCGGCAAAGCCCATAATCGCCACGGTGGTCGCGATTGCCAGATAGTTCTCACGCAACAGACGTGGCACATCGTCACGATAAATGCGCACTAGGGAGAAACGCGTACCGGCAAAATGATACCAAAATGTCCGCGCGATGGAAGCCAAGTTGAGTTCATCCACCTCGCGCCCTAACAATTGTTCACGATTGAATGTACGAATGCCTGTGCGAATCAACAGTGCATTGGCAACCACCAGCGCGGCAAGAATATACCACAAGACATCGTACTGTCCCCAAAAGAGCAAAATGCTCTCGCCTTGCAACAGAAACGCCATTGGGATAATGATGAACGATGCAAGCAAGTTTGCCGCGCGCACACTCGTCGTGTGACTCGAAACGACCACCGCGCCACTCACCATCACGAATGCTTTCATCGTCGTTAGGACAACGATTTGTAACAAGACCAGCCACTCGGGAGTGTATCGGATAGATATGTATAAACCGACAAGGTATGCCGTGATGCCTAGATAACTTGCGAGTACGGGAGGAATGGTTGCAGAGAACAATTTGCCAAAATACAACGAGGCATCCGAAATCGGTGTGTCGAGTAGCGGCTCTAAACTGTTGCGTTCTTTCTCACCGACGAATGTTTCTAGCGCGATGATGAGTGAAAATGAAATCGGAAAGAAAGCCACGATCATTACGGCAAAGGGCACCAAGCGCAAGGGGATGATCGTGGCGTTATACTCTTCGACGAACCGAATCGCGAGTTGCGTCGAAGCATTCATAATCCAAGGAAAGATGAGCGTGAGAATCACAATCGGCGCGACGATGCGCCAATCGCGTAACGAGTCGCGCACTTCGCGACGGGTGATAATCAAAGCATCGTCTAGCATAGTCCTCTAGTCACATAGTCGAGTAGTCATATAGTCGAGTAGTCGCATAGTCGAGAAAGTGAACAATGGTACGGCTAACTGACTAACTTGAGATACACGTCTTCCAAACTGCGTGGGGCTTGATGGAGACTCAATACTTGCGCACCGATGTCTTGCAGGCGCCGCAAGAGTAAGGGATTGGTGACTTCGGGTGTGTCGGTGCGATAGCGCATTGCATACTCGTCAGAGGAGATGATTTCCAACTGTCCATCAAGCGAAAACCAGGGAATGTGCATTGGACGCGCTAGGCGCACTTCCCAGATGGGTGGACCCAGCAGTTCGCGTTTGAGTTCTTCGGGTTTGCCGAACGCAATCAATTTACCGCGTCGAATCACCGCGATACGATCCGCCAACGTTTCGGCTTCGTACAAGTTGTGCGTGCAGAGCACAATCGTGTGCCCACTCCCGCGCAACAAAGCAATTGCATCGCGCACTTGCTTGGCACTGTGCGGATCCATCGCTGAGGTTGGCTCGTCGAGAAAGAGGACGCGCGGCGAATGCAACATCGCGCGGATGAGTGCCATCTTTTGGCGCATTCCTTTGGAGAATTCGCCCAAGCGACGCGTGCGCGCCTCCCACAAATCGAATCGGCGCATCAATTCTTCCGCGCGCGCGCGGCATGTCGCGCGCGGCAGATGATGCAACTCGCCAAAGAAATCCAAATAGTCGAGTGGACGCATTCGCAGATACAAGCCGGGAAATTCGGTGAGATGCCCAATGAGGTGCCGCACTTTTTGCGCGTCGCGTACCACGTCGTACCCTGCGATGCGCGCCGTGCCAAACGTCGGCTTGAGAATCGAAGAAAGCATTCGTACGGTGGTGGTCTTGCCCGCGCCGTTCGGTCCCAAGAGCGCGAGGATTTCGCCTTCATCTACCGTGAAGGTAATGTGATCCACAGCGACAAGGGTATCGAATTGTTTGGTGAGTCCGAATGTTTGGATGAGGGGGAACATATCACGTATTGCGTATTACGTATCACGTATCACGTATTGCGTATTGCGTGTTACTGTTCGATTCTGATG
>JAOACU010000401.1:0-2280 GCA_026417715.1 Anaerolineae bacterium
CACTTATGCCAGCCGCCAATCGAAAGCGAATCTGCCATTCACCATCACCGCGCGGCACAGGTACTCCCAATTTTGCCGCACGTCCCATCCACCGAAAACGCTGACCTGTGGACGCAATCTCCCAACCATAAAAACCTTCAAGATACTGACACACTCCACCCGGTGTTCCTGAATCTACCTCAAAGACTTGGACACCCAATTCCCGGTGGTCACGATTGCCCGGCGTACGAGTCTCCGTCTGAAAAGTCAACACTAATTGATCATAGAAAAGTTGCAAGTGCCCAGTGACCATCCCCGCTTGTGGATGACTCTCAGCAACACTGACCAAGTTCTCTAGCCACATTGGCGATGGAATGGTATCGTTATTTAGCAAGACAACATACTCACCTTGAGTTATTCTGATTGCCACATTGTTGCCTGACGCAAAGCCCAAGTTGCGCCGATTCGCCAAGACGCGCACCCAAGGATAATTAGCGCGTAACAACTCTAATGATCCATCGGTAGAACCGTTATCAGAGACGATCACCTCAAAACGGTCTGACGGATAAGTCTGTTCACGGAGAGCACCGAGACAAGGAGGTAGATAACGTACCCCATTGTAGTTAACAATGATCACCGAAGTGAAAGGAAACATCTACCGTATTCTCACACGCGCTTGGATAGACCGAAGTTGGTTGAGTAATCGCACAACCTTCCGTCGCTCGTAGGCTTTGATCAGAGTTTGTGCCGCATCACGCTCGGCGCGCAACTGGGCACACTCATCTTGCAGTTGCGCCATCTGCTTCATGTAGTATGGGTTGCCCAGATGTGCCCCCAGAGCAATTTTGTCGGGCGCGCGGCGTGGCGCGCGACAAAACTCGATGAGCGGACGTGCAGCGCGTTCCCACGTCAAATCTCGACGTGCGCGATCGAATCGTTCGTACCACGATTCGCGCGGCGTGTCGAGCAAACGTAGAATCGCTTCGGCAATCGCATTCACATCGCGCGGCGCGACAGTAATGCCCAAGTCGTATTTGGTGATCAACTCGCTGGTTGCATCGCCGCGCGTCGCGATAATCGGCAAGCCCGCCCAGATATAATCGAGCACGCGGCTACGAAACGCCAAGCGCGATTCGAGCGTTTCGTCACTGTGCAATGTCAGCGCAAGATCACTTTCCGACAAAACATTCTGCCAATCGTCGTACGCGATCCAATCACCGAAAAAAACCACTTTGTCGAGCAAACCAAGTTCCATTGCCAAGTCGCATGCGGATTGGTTATGCGTTGCAATACCAGAGAGAAGCGGGTTGGGATGTCGCGTACCTGGAAAAATCAATCGAATGTCTGATCGCTGCTTGCACGCTTGAGCAACAGCACGAATAGCGGTGAGTGGATCGAGCCAGGGCCAGAGACCGCCCCCCCAAAGAATCACGCAATCAGTTTCACCGATACCTTGCCAGACTCCCTTGATAACTTGACGTGTGTGCTGCAGCGGCGTTTCAGGCAAACCAAAAGGTACAACATCAATCAAGCGACGGAGTGAAGGGGCTTCGGCGTATGTATACGGATTGATTCGACCGTTCGCTTCAAGCAAACCCAGCCACCAATCGCGTTGGCGTTCACTTGCGCAGATGAAGAAATCGCCTAAAAGGTACGCCTGCGTCAAATCAGTTTGCTGATGTATCACAGCGTCTGGATGCAAAACAAGTGTCTCGGCAATGTACGGATCATAGCCGTCAATCACCAACGGTACTTGAGACTCGGCAAGCGCGGGGGCTTGAGCGATCCAAAGCGCGGGTGCTATGACGGCACGCGCACTCCGAATCGCATTTTCTAAATCAGCATCACATCCAGAATTGTAAACGATGACAGAAAAATCTGTCGGAGCAGGCAGGGTTGAACCAACAGGGACAGCAAGTATCGTGGGAAACTCGCGCGCAAGCACGCGTGCGAGATGGTAGTAGCGGATACCTGGTCCCGCCATCTGCGCGCCAACAACATCGTGGCTGATCACAAGCACATACTTGGATGTATCCAACGTTCCTACTTTCGACTGTCACCAAAAATCAGACGCTCGCGCCAACTATTTCTCGGTATGAGAGCTAACCGTACACGACGCAAGAGGGTCAACAAACGCCAACCACGACTGTGGGTGATTTCCGTCAACCGCGCGTTTAGCGTAGCAATCGTCTTTTCATTCACAGCCACTTGATTACGCAACTCGACACACCCACTACGAAGCGCGTCGTTCTCTTGCTTCAGTTGCCAGTAACGACGTTCATAGTCAGCAACGACTCGCGA
>JAOACU010000401.1:2290-2608 GCA_026417715.1 Anaerolineae bacterium
AAAGTCCATGTCGCGAAAAAAGCCATACCGCGCAAACAACTCTGCCCAATATTCCGGTGGCTGAATGTTGCGATGCGTAACCTCTTTGTAGTCGTGAGGCGTGGACGAGAACAATACGTCATCACAATGCTGGCAGAAATTCTCTATGGCGCGCTCGGCATCGCGAGCCGTCAAGTGCTCTAAGACTTCGATGCACACAATCAAATCATATTTTTGCGGCAAGGGATCCGTCACCGAAGCCAGCCAACAGTAGGATCGAAAATCCGGGTGTACCTGTTGTAGAGCATATTCTGAAACATCTATACCAAATGCCTCAAC
>JAOACU010000402.1 GCA_026417715.1 Anaerolineae bacterium
AGATGTGTATAAGAGACAGACATCCAATTGAACGCATGCACCAACTCGACGCCAAGCACGATCAGAATCGCGCGCATGATGATCGCGCCCAAGATACCCCAGCGGAGCACGCGCGGCTGATACATCGGTGGAATGCCAAAGTACGAGAATACCACCAAGAAGACAAAGAGATTGTCCACACTCAACGATTTCTCGATGAGATAGGCGGCAAGATACTCTAACGCCTTGACTGTGCCGAGTTCAACGTACACAAAGACGTTGAAGATCAACGCCGCACCAATCCAAATCGCACTCCAAATCAATGCCGACTTGATTGGCACTACACGCGCTTTACGATTGACCAGAAATAGGTCAACGTAGAGCATAATGCCAACAGCAATCGTGAATACGACGAACATCAACAACTCACGTTCGGTCATTTCCGCAGCAGACATGCAACTTTCTCCTTAACAAATATTTCTTGATCTTGCTGACTCTAACTTTCCTTATTGAAATCAATGTAAGGCTGGGGCAAATTCACCATCGCATTCACCATCAACTCGACCAAGCCACCGTAGGTGATGCGATATTTTTCCCACAGCCCATAGTGATCAATCCCATCGCGCATTGCGCCTTTGCAGTTGGAACATGCGGCGACGACGTACTTGGGAATGCTGGGCTCCAGCACATCGCTGAACGCGTCCAAGACCTGCTTGACCTTCATTCGCTCAGACACGTTCTTGCGCCACTGGTCAAAGTTGAGCGAGTTTATAATTGCAAATCCACTCCCCGCGCCGCAACAATAGTTCCACACGCCGTTCGGCGTCATTTCGCGCAAGGGTTGCTTGCACACCGTTTTGATGATTTCGCGCTGCGGGCGCACGATGCCCATCAGGCGCACCACGTTACATGAATCGTGCAGCGTGATCGGAAAATCATTTTTGTTTGGATCGAACTTGACCGCGCCGCTCTTGACGATTTGCCACGCCAGCGGCAAGTAACTTTCGCGCGGAATTTGATCGAGCGACAAATCGCCGGGGAGGACGCGGTCGGCAATCACGCACAACGCTTTGTGCGCGTGACCACATTCGCCCACCACGATTTTCTTAACCCCCAACTCTTTCGCAATCGAAACTTGGCGCAAGGCGATGCGCGCGAGTTCCACATCGTCGAACCACGCGCCATAGTTCACGCCATCGTACCCTTGCGCTTCGCTACTCAACGTCCAATTGATACCAGCGGCGTCGAACAGAATCGCAAACGCGGCAGGATTTTCGGGCCAACTGATGAACTCGCCAGCGTTGTGGATGAGCAAGATGTCCGCGCCCTTTTTGTCAATCGGCATTTTAATCTTTTTTCCGGTTTTGGCAAAAATGTCATCTTCGATGAATTCCACCGTGTCCTTGAACGCCGCCGTGTTCATTCCCGTTGACGAGCCGGCTTTGAGGTGTTGACGTGTGCCTTTACGCAACAACTCGGCAGGTGCGAGACCGAGTTCTTGGCTGAACAACTTGCGAATCTCGCGCGCGATCAGCGCGTTGTCCACGCCCACAGGACACACCTGCGCACACCGCCGACACAAGTTGCAACGATACGCGAGTTCGAGTAGCCGCCACACCGTTTTGGCGTTCACCTCGACATCGGCACCGACAAACGATCCAAGCAACTTGCCGCTCGGCGTGAAATATTTTTGGTAGATACGACGCAACACTTCGGAACGATACGTGGGGCGATAGATTTCTTGTCGTCCACTAGCGAGATAAGTGTGACACGCCTCCGAGCATGTCTGACAGCGCACGCAATAGTCCATCGAGAGACGAAAGATTTTGACGAACGTCCAGTTACTCTGCGGGTCGAAGAGTTTTTCTAGCCCGCGCATAAAACCGCCGACGAGTCGTTCTTCCTCCTCTTTCGTCTTGGGTTTCTGCATCTCGAACGCGCTGAAACCATCGAGCGAAAAATCGTAACGCTCCAACCAGCGCGCTTGCGGTGGTGCTAACGGTGGCGTTTCGTCGAGTTGCGGCAATGCTAGCAACTCTTCGCGCGTGAGCGTGATGAGGGGTTCATCGCCCGCGCGCGCGATATCTTTGAATCGTATGATTTTGGGTTCACTCATTTCTTATCCCCTTCCACATTCGGGTTCTGCGCTTGCTCCAACCACGATTTACCCGGCACGATGTGCGGCGCAGACCACGCGACCGTGTACGCCAATTGCTCTTGCACTTTGCGATCGGTCGGCGATCCTTTGGTCTTGAATGCATCGTCCCACAATTGACTGTGGTACGTGAAATACTTGGCAAAATAATGAATCAACTTGGAGAACGGCATATAAATCACGAACAACTCGAACACGAGGAACGTCAGCGCAACGAGCGGTGGAATGGACTTGGGAGTGAACGTCAACACACTGCCGATGTACGCGCGATGCGCGGCAAACGATCCGCTCACCGCGAACGACGCAAGACCCAAAACGAAAATCGCCGCAAGCCACAATAGGTTGAAATAGTCAATCGGCGCGGTGTAGAGATTGAGATTGCGATCCGTCGCGCGCTTGGCAATCAACCCCAGCGCGCCCAACGTTCCCAACACAAACGCGGCAA
>JAOACU010000403.1 GCA_026417715.1 Anaerolineae bacterium
GCACCCACCGCCACGACTGCGCCGCCACCACCTGCGCCCACCTCACCACCGTCACCACCTTCACCAACTTCACCGCCGCCACCGCCCCCATCACCCACGTTCACGCTGCCGCCTCCACCACCACCCGCGACGTGTAGTGGCACACCGAACATCTCCTCGTTCACGGCTTCCGCATCGGGTGTTTCGCCAGCATCGAGTATCACAGTGGTATCGGGTTCGACAGTGACGTTGAGTTGGGGCGCCGTCACGAATGCCGAGTCGGCAGAGATTGATAACGGCATCGGTGGTGTCCCCACGCCGGGCACGCATACCTACACGGCAACGTCGAGCCGCACCTTTACGCTCACGGCGCGTTGTGGCTCGAACACCGCTACGCGGCAAGTGACCGTCAATGTCTTTGCGATACCGCCTCTCACGCTCATCGTCATTCCCACGCCAGTGACACCTACCCAACTCTCGCCTGCGAACGGCTGGGTCTTTCGTAACTTTCCACGCACGGCAACCTTCACCTGGAGTACGGTGAGTGGCAGTAGCATCACCTACAACATCGAAATCGAAATCAACACGGGGACGTGGACTGATCACGTCGTCCAAACGGGCTTGACGGGCACCAGTTACACAATGCCTGCTTTTCCTGGTGACAATCCCGGACGTTGGCGCGTGTGGGCAACCGCAGGGAGTGTGGCAGGCAACAAGAGCGATTGGCGCACCTTTTCGTTTAACACAAGCGCATCGCAGTACGCAGGCAACTGGATCAACGACGATTCAGCAACCACAGGCATCACCAAAATCGTCATCACGCATCTAGGCGGGCTAAATTTGAGTGTCCGTCCGTACGGCAAATGCCTGCCAACGGATTGCGACTGGGGCGCCAAGAATGTATCCTTCGGCGGTGAACCACTCGTCGTCAGTGACTTTCCGAGTGCACCCGGTCGCACGTTGTCTATCACACTGCAAAATCCTGCGGGCACTAGTCTCAGAGCAGTGTACACCTACGCGGGCAACACGCATACGTATTACTTTCACAAATAGAATCGCTGTTTGGACCTCACAGGTCTCCAAGACCTGTGAGGTCTAAAAGGTAGAGGGCGTGATGCGCACGCTCAACATCTTTGTCAGCGGCACAATCGAAGACCAACGCGCAGAACGCGCCACCGTCGCCGATGCTATCGCCTCGTTGCGACTCGACGCGACGCGCGCCGAAACGCAATACTCGTCCGAACGTTGTCCGCGCGACGAGTGCTTGCGAATGGTGCGCGAGTGCGATGTGTATCTCGGCGTGTACTCGGCGACGCGCTATGGCTGGATCATTCCCAACGACAACATCTCTGTCACCGAGTTGGAGTTCAACGAGGCGCAACGGTTACAGAAACCGACGCTCGTCTTTGTCGCCAAGTTGCCTCAAGGTTGGACGCCGCGCAACGACGAGGAACGACACCAGTACGAACGCCAACGCGCGTTTTTGAATCGCGTGCTCGATTTCGAGAGTGGCAAATTTCGCGCGCCAGAGTTCGAGTCGTTGGCGCAGTTGCAAGATCAGGTCGCGGGTTCGCTGATGCAACTTCTCATCGAGCGATTCCACTTGACGGTGACGCGTCCGCCGTTCCTCGCGCCGCGCCGACTCGATGTGTTCGTCGGACGCGACGCGTACATTGAGACGTTGACACGCGCGCTGTTATCGAACGAGACCGCGCTCGTTCACGGTTTTTACGGCGTCGGTGGCTTGGGCAAGACCGCGCTCGCACTCGAACTCGCGTATCGTTTGCGCGAACACTTTGCCGATGGCGTGCTGTGGGCGGAGTTGCCCACCACCAACCCACACAACACGCTCGCCGATTGGGCACGCGCGTACGGCGGTGACCTCAGCCGCATCGAAGATACGAACACGCGCGCCGATGCGCTACGCACCATCTTGCGTGGCAGGCGCGTCCTCGCGATTCTCGATGGCGCGGTGGACGAAGCGGACGATGCGAAAATCGCGCCGCTGTTGCGCGCGCTAGCGGATTGTCCCGTCATCGTCACCAGTCGTGTCACGCAATTAAATTCGCTTGTCCACGCGCGCCGTGTGGACCTCGACAAGATGAACGACGACGAGGCGGTCGCGTTGTTTGATCGTGTTGTGGGAGTCGGGGCGATTCATGAATCGCCCCGACTCCAACGCGACAAAATTCTGGCGATTGCAAAGGTCGTGGATTACCTACCCCTTGCGCTCGATTTGGCGGCGGCGCAATTGCGCGAACATCGCGCGTGGACGCTGGACGATGTGCTGACGATGCTACGCGACGAACGCGCGCGCCTCGATACGTTGCAATGGGGCGATGGACGCACGCGCGGCATCCGCGCGATGGTGCAGGTGAGTTACAATCGTTTGACGGAAGAGGAACAAAAATTCTTTGCCGCGCTCGGCGTGTTCGCCGGCGACGATTTTGACGCGCGCGCCGCGGCGTTTGTAGTGACGGAGGCTTGCCCTGAGCAAGAGCGAAGGGACGAAGGACGGACGACGGAGGACGAAGGACGAACGACGGAGGACGAAGGATGGACGCGGGCGATGCTGGAACGCTTGCTGCGCTTGTCGCTGGTGCAGGAAGGACGG
>JAOACU010000404.1 GCA_026417715.1 Anaerolineae bacterium
TATAAGAGACAGTTACTGAACACTGTCCCACCGTCCCACTGTCCACTGTCCTACTGCCTCACTGTCCACTGCCCACTAGGGTCCCCGATACGGAATCTGATACTCGTCCTTCGGGAACAAGTCATAGTTGTTGTCGGTGTTGATGGGGCGCGGGTGCGATGGATCGTAGGCGCGCGGTTGGCGTTTGATTAGATAATCCTCCAACCACGCGTTAATATCTACAAACGAACGTTGATAGTACTCACGCGTGAACGGATGCGCAAGGCGTTGATAGACCAGTTGCGGGTCGAGATTAATCGGCGCGTTACTGCCGATGAGCACATCGTCAAAGTTGGCATAGTACGGAAAAACTTTGGTGAAGGTGGTGTGCACGCGTGGCGTCGGCACCCACGTCACCGCAAAGCCGCCGGGCTTGAGATGTTCGCGCAACAAGATGAAATATTCCTCCGAGTAGAGATTGCCCGAATACGCGCTACTCGGTCGCAACGCATCGGCTTCGATGATGTCGAATTTGCGATTGCTCTGCAAAATGTACGAACGTCCATCGGTGATGACGAATTTGATGCGCGGGTCAGTCAGAATCGAATAGAGCGCGGGATAACGTTGACGCTGTGCCATTTCGTACAACACATTCAACTGCGTACCGACGATTTCGATGCACACGATCTCTTTCGTTTCGGGACGCCCGCCGACGTGAAACAACGTATCGCCCGAACCCAAGCCGATGATGGCGACCTCTTTCGGGTCGGGATGCAACAACGCGGGGAGCAAACCCAGAACCGTGTGCAATTGTCCGTACGGAATCCAACTTTGTCCCAAGCCGTTCGTCAGCACAAGTGTCCCACCGACAAAATCGGTGCGCTTGCCTTTTAACATTGCCAAGCCCGTGCTATCTTCGGCAAAGATGATGTAATTCGGTTTCGCGCCATGCAACTTTGCCCACAACGTTTGCGCATCGGGCGTGAGGAGATTGAGCGCGGCAATGCCGATGAGGATACCACCGTACGCGATGCGTCGCGCGCGCGCGGCAGAAAATTGTGTGCGGACTGCCAGATACAAGAACAAGCCCGCCATCACACTCAACACGCGCAACGTGCCGAGTGTGCCTAACAGCGAGAGCGCGACCGCGCCCGTGAGAATCGTGCCGAGCATACTGCCCGCAATGTTCGACGTCTGCAACCAGCCGACGCGTCGTCCCAAAAAATCGGGATCGTTCTGGACGATTTTTTGCAAGAACGGAAAACTCAAACCCATACACAACGTCGGCAAGCCCAAGAGGAACACAGGCAACGCGACGTAGAGCGTCAGAAATTTTTGCGTGATCTCCCACACCCAAGGTTCGATGTCTCCCGCTGTGCCTGCCAAAAGATTCGAGAGTGTGGTTGCCGCGAGCATCACGTCGAGCGATTCGGAATCGGCAAAGTACACCCAGAGCGGAAAGAGTTCGGGGGCTTGGTCTATTTGCGCGACGAACAGCGCCAGCGCACCGAGCGCGTACAACGCGATGCTGGCTTGCAACAGCAAAAACGCGCGCACAGGACGTTGACTGCGTCGCACGAGCGCGATGCCCGCGAATGTGCCCAACGCCAAACCCAAGAGGTAAATCGTGAGCAACGTGCCGAAGGTGAACGCCGTAGATTTGAGCATCACACCGAGCAAACGAAACCACACGATTTCGAGTGACAGCGCGATGAAACCGGACACGCCGTACAGCAGAATCCAAACCTCGACGCGCGTCGTACCCACCGATTCGCTCACGCTCGTTGCGCGCGGATTCGACGCGGGCGCGCTCGCCACCGCGACGCGCGCGCGTCGTCGCGCCAGATACCACGCTAGCGGCACGGCGCAAAGCGCGACGGACAAGTTCAACGTCGCGCCGATGCGCAAAATCGGCTCGAACCCGAATTGGCGCAACAAAATCCACGTCGTCACAAACGCGCCGACTGCCGCGCCCAACGTGTTGACCGCATACAGCGCGCCAATCGTCCCCGCCGCCACTTCGATTTCGCGCGTGAGCGCGCGCGCGAGCGCGGGGAGTGACACGCCCATACAAAACGTCGGTACGAGCAAACTCAAAAACAAGGTCACTGCCATCATCACGGGTGAACGTGCCAGATGCGCGTTTTGCCAATACAGCCAATCGTAATAGAATGTCTTGCTCACTAGCGCGAACAGCGCAATCGAAAATTCGACGCCCGCGAACAATGCCAAGTTGCCCCACCGCGACAAGCGATCGGCAAGATAGCCGCCCGCGAGACTGCCGATGCCCATCCCTGCCATATACGCCGCAACGATGAGCGTGACCGAGTACACATCAGTCCCCGAAAAAAAGCCGAGCATCCGTTGCCAAATCACCTGATACAACAGCGCGGCAAAACCCGATGTAAAAAATGCCACCAGCGCAATCAGTAACACGATGCGTTCAGCGCGAGGTAGGAAAGATGTTTTCAAGGTGATGACTCCTTTGTGAGTATTGCGTAGTGCGTAGTGCGTGTGTGTTGCGCGAGAGAGCGAGCGCGCGAAAGGGCGAGGGAGCGAGCGCGCGAAAGCTGTCTCTTATACACA
>JAOACU010000405.1 GCA_026417715.1 Anaerolineae bacterium
CTTGAATGGCGATGGATTGATGGACGCGGCGGTCATCCTCACTGTCAATTCGGGTGGCAGTGGCACTTTCTACAATCTCTATGGCGTGCTCAACGACAAAGGCGCACCCAAGCCCACTTTCCCTGAAATGCTGGGTGACCGCATCAAACTCAAATCAGTAACGATTCAAGGCGGCGAGATCAGTGTTAATTTTTTGACGCAAGGTCCCAAAGACCCAATGACGAATCCAACGCTCGACACAACGCGCAAGTTCAAAGTGCAAGATGACAAACTTGTTTCGACAATACCTGCTACGCCAACCATCGCAAAGACCCCCACCAGAGTCGTTGCTACTATTCCGACTCCCAAGCCAGTCGTTACTGCAACCCCTGCGCGATTCCCGCCACCCACAGGGAGTATTGCGTATCACTGGAACGACAAAGGTATTGATCGTATTTCGATCTACAACCTGCAAACCAAAACCATCACACCCCTTGTCGTTTCAGGACCGACGGGTGACATTCTCAACAACACCTTTGCGCGCATCGGCGATTGGTCACCCGACAATACCAAGTTCGCCTTCATCTTTGCCGGCACGCGTGATGCCGTCAACGTTCTCAGGATTATGAACATCGCCAGTGGCGAAATCACCTCGCTCTATCCTGGTCAGCATCGCGGAATGCTTTCCAGTCCCACGTGGTCACCAGATGGCAAACGCATCGCACTGACCAGTTTTCTGGCAGACGGCAAAACGCGCGTCCTCATTATCATCAATGCGGATGGAAGCAAATGCACAGACTGGCGACACGAGTGCTTATACAAACAGGTGGGAGACGAACAATATCGCGAAGTGTCGTGGTCCAAAAACGATCGGCTGGCTGTTTCTTTCAACACAACGGCGTGGAACGATATTTACACGATGAAAACTGATGGAAGCGATGTGCGCAACCTGACCAAGCACGACGCCAACGATACCACACCTGCGTGGAGTCCCGATGGTAAACTCATTGCGTTCACTTCAAACCGCGATGGCAAGCCACAGATTTACGTGATGAACGCAGATGGCAGTGGCTTGCGTCGCTTGAGCAACGGCATCTATTCCGATTTCTCGCCCACATGGTCACCCGATGGGAATTGGATTGCGTTTGCCTCCACGCGCGAAAATCAAACGGACATTTACATGATGGATCGCAACGGCAATAACGTCACACGTTTGACTACCAAGACAGGTGATCGTCCCGTGTGGACGAAATGAAAGAGATGTAGGACGAGTTTCAAATTCGTCCTACGTTTTGCGCCCAATGTTCTACTGCGTAAACGTGAACAGGTAAAATGAACGGCGCAGGAGAAGAATCTCCTGCGCCGTTTTGATTTTGTTACCCACCGCTGTTACGTGGGCTGTAGGACAAATTCACAAACTTGTCCTACAAAATCAACCACACGCCTAACACCGCCAACAATGTGCCCACTGCCACCTTGCGCGTCACACGCTCGTGCAAAAAGATCACCGAGAGCGGTACACCAATCAACGGCGCGGCAGTGTTGAGGAGTGCGGCGCGCGCCGCGCCAGCGTAATCCACCGTCAGCGTCCACACGATCATTCCGATTCCCGTGCTGTACATCGCGAGCGCAACAAGGCGCGGCAAATTTTGCCTTGTGTAACCTTGCCACACGCGCATACCACCATACAGTTGCGCAACGATCGCACTCGCGAGCGCGGCAACCGGCAAACGAATCGCATTGACGACAATCACGTGCGGCGATTGTTGTACACCGATTTTCAGCATCGTCGTCGCTAGCGCCCACAATGCGGCGGCGGCAATCGCCGTCAGCACACCCCAGCGCGCCGTGCGCGCGTCTATCGCTGTGCGTGCCTCCTCGTTCGGTGACAAGAGATACACGCCCAGCACCACGAGAAGCGTGCCGAGCAAATCAGCGTAGGTAATCGGTTCGTTCAACAAGGGCACAGCAAACGCCCACGTGAACAACGGATACGTCCCCGAAATCGGCAGGGCGCGCGCCGCACCGATTTTCGTCATACTCCAAAAGTACAACGAATCGCCAATCGCAATGCCAATCACGGATGAAGTGGCAAGCACAAGGATCGCGTCAACAGGAATTTGCGTAAACGCGGACACACCACCGAAAAACGGAAGTAGCGCGAACGTAAAAATCATCGCGACGAACATTCGGAACGCGTTGAACGAAAGCGGGTTGGTTTGGTCTGCTTGCGCTTTGATGGCAAGACTCGTTGTTGCCCAAATGAACGCGCTCAACAGACCCAGGATGATACCTAGTAGTAGCATTGAGGATGTTTCAGATTGCAGATTGCAGATTGCAGATTTTAGATTTTCGATTTTAGATTGGCGATTGCCGCTACACGGCAGAAAATCTAAAATCACCAATCGAAAATCGAAAATCACACCGGGGTTCGCCATTCGGCGTAACGCGGATCAATGCCGCGCGCTAGATTCTGAAACAGCGTGGCGATGCGTTGTGTAATCGCACCGATGTTGCCATCGCCGAGCGTGAAACGATCCACCGACACAATCGGCGCGATTTCCGTGCCCGTGCCACACAAGA
>JAOACU010000406.1 GCA_026417715.1 Anaerolineae bacterium
GACTTTGGCACAGTGGATCAAGCCGGTGTACGCGCGCAATTCAAGGATCGCAAGACCGTAGCGATTCTGATGAGCACGCCCGGTTTTATCCCCGATCTGGAGAAAGAGAATTTCCCGCTCGCCGTTGTCCCGCCGCCGATTGGCGCATCGGGTAAACTGGTGACGAACGGCGCGTTCGGTTTGTACGCGGTGGTCAATGTGAGTGACCAAGCCAAGTTGAAAGCATCGCACGAATTCGCCAAGTACTTGACGGGTAGCCAAGTGGCGAAGGACGTGCCGGGCTGGCAACTGGCGCCAGGCTTGCGCCGTAGCAACACCAGTTACGCCACCAACGCCAATCGCGAGGTGATTGCCAAGTTGGTCGAGTACGGTGTGTACGAACCGCCCGTCGCAACATCGGCTGAACTTGGTAATATGTACGGCGCGGCATTGCAATCCATCATTCTCGGCAAAAAGACCGCCAAAGAAGCGATGGACGAAATCGCGCCCATTTATCAAAAAGAGTTGGACGCGCTGAGCAAGTAACAGCCGCAGACGACTGACCGCAGACCGCCGTAGCGCGCGGTCTGCGGTCAGCGGTCGGCGGTCAATCAGGGTGGGTAGAATGAATACACGCTCGATTTCAAGTGGCTGGCGCGCAATGGTGAAATTCTGGAACAAACACAAGTGGAGTTATTTCTTCATCGCGCCGAGTATGATTTTGTTCTTCATCTTTATCGCGTATCCCGTTGCACAAGCATTCCTACTTGCTTTCCAAAAAGTAGATTTGCGCGGGAGCACATGGGTTGGGCTGAAAAATTTCCAAGACCTTGCCCAAAGCAAACTCTTTTGGGACGCGATGCGACACACATTCATCTACGCGGTTTTCGTTGTGCTCGCGTGGATCACTTCATCGCTCATCGTGGCGGCACTCATTCAACCGCTCTCGAATCGCGTGCAATCGCTGTATCGCGGCGCGTTCTATTTGCCGAACGTAACCAGCATCGTCATCATTGCACTGGTGTGGATTTGGATTTTTGAACCCGATTATGGCTTTTTCAACTTTCTGCTGACTCTTGTCGGCTTGCCCAAAGTTTTGTGGCTCCAAGACCCCGACATCGCGCTGTGGAGTATCGTCCTCAGCACGATTCTGATTGTGCCCGGCAGTGGCGTCGTTCTCTACTCGGCGGCAATGGGGGCGATTCCGCGCGAGTATTACGAAGCCGCCGATGTAGAAGGCGCGAACGGTGTGCAAAAACTGATTCACATCACGTTTCCACTTCTCAAACCGACGACACTCTACCTCACCGTTATCTACACGATTGCTGGCTTTCAAATCTTTGAACGTGTTTACATTATGACGGGTGGTGGTCCCATCAATGCAACCACGACCATCGTGCAGTTGATCTTTCAGACGGCGTTCAGTGATTTCAACTATGGACGCGCCAGCGCGCAAGCGCTGATTCTGTTTGCTATCATCGCGACGTTTTCATTCATCCAATTCAAATTTCTGAGCACGGATGTGGAGTACTAACCAATCGTGTTAGTCAGATAGCAAATCCCCACCCTTGCCCGCAAGTGCGGCGAGGAAAGAGGGAAAATGGGATTGGGGTGAACGGCAAAGTCGCTCACCCCAATCCCTACCCCTCCTCTGATCAAACGAGGTTTGTAAATGAATCAACTCTTAAAGATATTCATCTACATCATTCTGACGATTGTGGCTGTCATCAGTCTGTTTCCGTTGTATTGGTTATTCAACACTGCACTGACACCTGCCAGTTCCACCGTCAAATTGCCACCCGACTTGATTCCAGTGAATCTCACCTTCGATAACTTTAACGCCATCCTCAAAGCCAGCGGCGTGACCAAGATTCCGATTCCCGGCTCGGACGAAGTGTGGCGCGTGCCACGTCTCTACATCTGGTTTCTCAACACCGCGTTCATCACCTTGCTGAGCACCGGCATCCACGTCTTGTTCGATTCGATGGCGGGCTACGCATTTGCCAAGCGCAAATTTCCCGGCTCCAATCTCTTGTTCGCGATGATTCTCGCCGCGCTGATGATTCCTGGCCAAGTCACTCTGGTGCCACTCTACTTGTTGATTACGCAATGGAAATTGGTCAACACCTTTGCCGGTGTGATTTTGCCCGGCTTGGCAGATGTAATCGGCATTTTCTTACTCAAGCAGTACATCCAAACATTGCCCAGCGAATTGGAAGAAGCCGCGCCCATTGACGGCGCGTCGGAATGGACGATCTTTACCAAAGTGATTCTGCCCTTATCCACCCCTGGCATCGCCGTCACCGCCATCTTTGCATTCCAACGCTATTGGAATGCGTTTCTCTGGCCCCTCGTTGTGTTGCAAAATCCCGATTTGTTCACACTTCAAGTGGGACTCTCGTTTATTCACACGAGCGAATTTGGAACGAACTATGGTCTGCTGATGGCAGGCGCGGCACTAGCCGCGATTCCTATGATCATCTTCTTCTTTGCATTCCAAAAATATTTTATGCAAGGACTGCGAATCGGCGCGCTCAAAGGATGACGATGAACAGTCGTGAGCGAATGGCGCGCGCGAT
>JAOACU010000407.1 GCA_026417715.1 Anaerolineae bacterium
ATTATGCCGCGTCCAAAGCCGGGTTGATTGGGTTTACCAAATCGCTGGCAAAGGAACTGGGCTCGCGCAACATCACGGTCAATGCCGTCGCACCTGGCTTTATCACTACTGCGCTGACCGAGAACTTGCCGCAAGAATTCAAAGACCTTGCAATCAAAATGACGCCGCTCGGACGTTTTGGCACACCCGAAGACGTGGCGCGCGCGGTCGCCTTCCTCGCCTCCGATGATGCCGCGTTCATCACGGGTCAGGTGTTGTCGGTGGATGGTGGGATGGTGATGCAGTAGGATTTTAGATTGCAGATTTTAGATTGTAGTTTGCCAATTACATTTTTCAAATCTGCAATCTGCAATCTGCAATCTGCAATCTCCAAGAGGGTGTTATGGAAGAGAATCTGGGTACGGTGACCGTTGCTCCTGAGGTACTACTCTCGCTCGTGCGTTTGACTGCGTTGGCGACGCCGGGCGTGGCGCGTTTGTATCCCCACACTCCAACGGGTGTGCAACGCTTGTTCAGCGGCAAAGTCGCCGAAGGTATCAAGATCGAAATCGAAGACCATACGGTGACGATTGATCTCTACATCGTGGCGGAACCGGACGCGCATATGCTCACGCTGGGGCAAACACTCCAGCGCGAAATCAATCGCGCGATTCAAGAAGTGGTCGGTATGCCGGTCAAGGCAATCAATATTCACATCGAAGATGTCGCTGATCGTCCTACAAGCAAAACCACGAATTAGAGGATGGTGTGAAGGTTCGACGACGCGCCCGCGCGCTCGCTCTGCAAGCCCTTTACGAAATTGATAGCACAGGACATTCCAGCGATCGCGTCTTGAATCATTTGCTGGAAGACGATAAGAAACTCCCCGCCGAAGGAGTAACGTTCGCCATAGAATTGGTGAACGGTGTCCTTGCGTATTCCCAGCAACTCGATACCATCATTCAAAAGCACGCGCCTGAATGGCCCGTCGAACAACTCGCCATCGTTGATCGCAACATTTTGCGAATGGCGCTGTACGAATTGCAACACATTGACGATGTGCCGATCAAAGTGGCGGTCAACGAAGCCGTCGAACTTGCCAAGACGTTCGGCAGTGATACATCACCACGCTTTGTGAATGGTGTGCTAGGCGCGTTTTTACTTGAACATCCCAATCCCAAAGGTGAAAAGAAATGAGCCCTGATCGTGTTGTCATTATGGGCGCGGCAGGTCGCGATTTTCACAACTTTAACGTGTACTTTCGTGACAATCCTGCTTACCACGTCGTTGCATTCACCGCCACGCAAATCCCCAACATCGAAGGTCGCATCTATCCCGCCGCGCTAGCAGGTTCGTTGTATCCCAACGGCATCCCCATTTTTCCCGAAAGCGATTTGGCACAGATCGTCAAGGAACAGCACGTCAACCAAGTGGTCTTTGCCTACAGCGACATTTCGCACGAAACGGTGATGCATCGCGCGTCGGTTGCGCTTGCCGCTGGCGCCGATTTTCGTCTGCTCGGTCCGCGCGCAACGATGCTCAAATCGTCCAAGCCGGTGGTGGCAGTGTGCGCCGTGCGTACTGGTTCGGGCAAATCGCAGACGACGCGCGCCGTTGCCAACGCGCTGCGCGCGCTGGGCAAGCGCATCGTCGTTGTGCGTCATCCGATGCCGTATGGCGATTTGACCAAGCAAGTGGTGCAACGCTTTGCCACGTTCGATGATTTGATTTTGCATCACACGACGATTGAAGAGCGCGAAGAGTACGAACCGCACCTCGCGCGCGGCACTGTCGTTTACGCTGGCGTGGATTACGAAAAGATTTTGCGCCAAGCCGAAGCGGAAGCCGATGTGATTTTGTGGGACGGCGGCAATAACGATTTTCCGTTCTTCCAACCCGATTTGATGATCGTGGTGGTGGATCCGCATCGCGCGGGACACGAATTGCTGTATCATCCCGGCGAAACGAACTTGCGAATGGCGGATGTCATCGTCATCAACAAAGTGGACACTGCCAACGCCGAGGATGTGAATCGCGTGCGCGCGAACGCGCGGATGGCAAACCCGCGCGCGATTCTCGTCGAAGCCGCGTCACCGATCTTCGTGGACGACCCTGGCGCGATTCGCGGCAAGCGCGTTCTCATCATCGAAGATGGTCCTACGGTGACACACGGCGAAATGGCGTACGGCGCGGGCTTTGTTGCCGCGAACAAATTCGGCGCGCGCGAAATCGTAGATCCGCGTCCGTACGCCGTTGGTTCGATTCGCGAAACGTATGCCCAATATCCTACTACTGGCGCGGTCTTGCCCGCAATGGGTTACAGTGACCAGCAAATTCACGAGTTGGAACAAACCATCAACGCCGCGCCGATTGATCTGGTCATCAGTGCCACGCCGATTGATCTGCGCCGCGTCATTCGCATTCAACATCCTAGCGTGCGCGTGCGTTACGAGTTGCAAGAAATCGGGCAACCGACGTTGGTGGATTTGATCAAGGAAAGGTTTGGGGAGTGAGGAGTGATACGTGATACGCAATACGTAATACTGCGCGTTGCGTATTGCGTAGAAAAACCCACCG
>JAOACU010000408.1 GCA_026417715.1 Anaerolineae bacterium
GTGTTGACAGGCGAAACAGGCGCGAGCAAATCCATCATCATTGACGCGGTCGGAATGTTGTTGGGTGAACGCGCGCAGAGTGAGTTCGTGCGGAGTGGCACGGACAAGGCGCGCATCGAAGGAACATTTATCTTGAACGATGCCGCGCGCGCAAACATCATCCCGATTCTCGACGAAATCGGCATCGAGCACGAAGACGATACGCTCATCATCACGCGCGAGATTCATCGCGAGGGACGCAACATCTGCCGCGTCAACGGACGCACGGTGACGATGCACACGCTTCAACGCATCGGCGAATTTTTGGTGGACATTCACGGACAAAGCGAACACCTCTCGCTCTTGCGCGTGCGCGAGCACGTGGATTTTTTGGATCGCTATGGCAACCTGTGGGAGCAACGCGCGCGCGTCGCTGAAAAAGTAAAAGTACTGCGCGCGGTGCGTAACGAAATCCAATCGCTGATGATGGATGCGCGTGAAGTGGCGCGGCGCGTGGATCGGTTGACGTATGTGGTCGCAGAAATCAGTGAGGCGAATTTAAAGATCGGCGAGGAAGAGGCACTCAAGCAGGAACGTGAATTGCTGGGCAATGCGGAACTGCGCGCCAACCTCGCCGATCACGCGTATCGCGCGCTCTACGGCGCAAGCGAAGAGGAACGCGGCGCGGTGGATTTGCTCAACGCCGCCTTGCAAGCCATCCTCGGCTTGGAAAAGTACGACCCATCAGTGCGCGCGTTGCGCGAGGAAGCCGAAAGCGCGGCGGCACAAGCGGACGATGTGGCGCGCGCCTTGCGCGCGTATCGTGATAGCGTGGAACACGATCCCGCGCGTCTGGCGCAGATTGATGAACGACTCGATTTGATTTTTCGACTCAAGCGCAAGTACGGTGACACCATCGAAGAGATTTTAAAGTACGGTGAAAATGCGGCGGCGGAACTCGCGACCATTTCGCACAGCGAAGAGCGCATCAACGAATTGCGCGCGCAAGAAGCGCAATTGCTGAAAGACATTGCCACGCTGGCAAGCGATTTATCGCGCGCGCGGCGTGAAGCAGGCGAACGCTTGGCGCGCGAAATCGAAGTGCAGTTGCAAGACCTTGGGATGGCAAAAGCCAAGTTCGGTGTCGCACTTGAACGCGCGGACGATCCGAACGGTCCCGAAGTGGACGGGCGGCGCGTGGCAGTGGATTCGACGGGGATTGATCGCGTCGAGTTTCTCGTGTCGCCGAATCCGGGTGAACCGCTCAAGCCGCTGGCGAAAATTGCATCGGGCGGCGAAACGTCGCGCTTGATGCTCGCGCTCAAATCGGTACTTGCGGTCGCGGACAATACGCCCACGCTCATCTTCGACGAGATTGATCAGGGTATCGGTGGGCGCACGGGTGGCATCGTGGGACACAAGTTGTGGGCACTCACGCCAAGCGCGCAACGCATCGAAGGGGTGCCGCAACATCAAGTCATTTGCATCACGCACTTGCCGCAAATCGCCGCGTATGGCGACGCGCATTTCAAGATTCGCAAGGAAATCGTCGGCGAGCGCACGGTCACGCAAATCGCCGAACTGGATGAACGCGCGCGCATCGAAGAAATCGCGCAGATGCTCGGCACGGAAACGGCGACGACGCGGCAGAACGCGGAAGAATTGTTGAAAGAAGTGAAGAAACAGAAGGCGGTAGGCGGGAGGCAGTAGGCGAGAGGCAGGAGGCAGGAGGCGGGAAGCAGGAGGCGGGAGCAGCAGCGGTAGGGGCAACTCTACGTGGTTGCCCAGAGTGGTTGCGTGTCCACAATTCAATCGCGAACGACAAGGGCAGAAGCAGAAGGAAGGAGGGATATGGAGGGTTTTCGGGGTTTGGTGGTGTTTCAATTGGCGTACAAGTTGGCGATGGAAGTTTTTGAAGAATCGAAATCGTTTCCCAAAGAGGAACGATACTCGTTGACCGATCAAATTCGACGTTCGTCGCGGAGTGTGGTGGCAAACATCGCTGAGGGATACCGCAAGCGGCAGTATCCGAATATGCTTGCAAACAAATTTTCGGATGCAGATGCAGAGGCAACTGAAACGCAAGTGTGGCTCGATTTTGCGCGCGATTGTGGCTACCTAAAACCCGAACGGCATCATCAGTTGATCGAAGGATACGAGCAGGTTGGCAGAATGCTTGGCGCGGCTATCGCCAATCCCAAAAACTTTCTACCCCGACGCGAATGACTGCCTACTGCCACCTGCCTACTGCTACCTGCCTACTGCCTACTCAAATCAAAAGGAGGATTCAATGAACGAACTAATTCAATGGGGACTCGGCATCGTGCAATGGATTCAGACGTTTCGCAATCCATTACTCGATCAATTCTTTCTCACCATCAACTTTCTGGGTGACGAAGAATTTTACTTGCTGTTCTTTCCGCTGATCTTTTGGTGTTTTCACAAAGCAGTGGGGTATCGTTTGGCATTTCTCTTTCTTTTCTCCGCGTGGGTGAATGCGTTCGCTAAATACCTCTTTGCTACGCCGCGTCCCTACGAGGTGGATCCCAAACTCTACGCGCCGACCAAGACAG
>JAOACU010000409.1 GCA_026417715.1 Anaerolineae bacterium
GTATTGTGTTCAGTGGAACTGAATACTGAACACTGAATACTGTCTTACTACAACACATCATCCCCCACCATCTGCGCTTCCAACGCGTGCAACACGCGCGCATCGGTATCGCGCGCGCTGACCAGCACATCGTCTTTCATCACTGCCGTAATTTCGCGCGCATAGTCCACAACAGCGTGACTTTCGATGTGGCGCGGGTGTGGCAAATCAATCGTAAAGATTTGTTTGATGCGCCCAGGACGCGCCGACATCACTACGACGCGATCACCCAGCACGACGGCTTCGCGCACATCGTGCGTGACGAACATAATCGTCTTGCGCGTTTCGCTCCAAATCGTTTGCAATTCGTCGTGCAACAAATCGCGCGTCTGCGCGTCGAGCGCGCCGAATGGTTCGTCCATCAACAGCACCGCTGGGTCGGTGGCGAGGGCGCGCGCAAGCGCGACGCGCTGTTGCATCCCACCCGAAAGTTCGTGCACCGATGCTTGCTCGAATTCAGCGAGATGCACCATCCGCAAATATTTGCGCGCAATCACTTGGCGTTCGGGTTTTGGCACGCCAATCATATTCAACCCGAATTTCACATTGTCGAACACGTTGAGCCAAGGAAAAAGCGCGGCGCTCTGAAAAATCATCACGCGATCAGGTCCCGTACGCGTGACCAGTTTGCCATCCACGCGCACTTCGCCGCTGGTCGGCTTGTCCAGCCCCGCGATGATGTTGAGGAGTGTGGATTTGCCACAACCCGATGGACCCACAAGGCACACAAATTCCCCTTCGCGCACAGCAAGGTTGATTGAATCGAGCGCAGTGATGGTGTGAGTTTTGCTCCGATAAATTTTAGTGACGTTGCGCAGTTCGAGTTTCATAGTTCGACCGATGACCGAAGACGGATGACCGACGACTGTTGACGGCCGACCGCCGATGGCAGAATGCTACTTTACGGCGGTCAGCGGTCGGTCGTCGGCGGTCATTTCACAACAGGGAGATTTTTCTCGCGCAACACTTCGTTCAACAACGTCAAATCGTAAATGCCATCGAGGTTCGGCATCGTGTCACCGAGAAATCCGAGTTTGAATGCGGCTTCGGCAGAGCCAATGAGCGACGCGCGAATCGGATCGTAGGTGATGGTTTGGCGCGCCCACGCGTCGTCGAGAATCGCAGTGGGCAGTGCCGCGCCTGTGAGTCGCTCGATTTCTGCGTTCAATTTTTGCTTCGCCGATGCAGGGTCGGCGTTGATGCGTTGCGTCAATTCGATGTGCGCGGCAAGAAATTTTTTGACGAGCGCGGGATTCGATTTCAAAAATTTCGTACTGACGATGACGTGCGCGGTGACGAATTGTCCATCTTGCCACAACTCGCGTTCATCCAGAAAAATTTTGCCGTTCGCCTGATGCACCAAGCGCGCGCCCCAAGGTTCGGGCACCCACGCCGCATCAATTTCTTTTTTCTGGAACAAGGCGAGAATGTCGGGGTTGGCGATTGGAATGACTTGCGTATCGCCACCTTGCTCTTTCAACCTGAATCCTTGTTTCATCAGCCACGCGCGCGCGGCAACGTCCTGCGTGTTACCCAATTGTGGCGTCGCGATTTTCTTGCCGCGAAAATCGGCGGGCGAGTTGATGCCCGCGTCCGCGCGCACGACCAGCACCGCGCCGCCACTCGTCGCGCCGGCGATGATGCGCAACGCTTCGCCTTTCGATTTGACGTACCCGTTGATCGCAGGATTCGGACCGATGTACGTGATGTCGAGTTGCCCCGCGAACATCGCTTCGATGGCGGATGGACCCGCGTTGAACACTTTGACATCAATCTTGACATCACCCAACGCGCGCGCAAATGTTCCATCAGCAACGCCGATGACCGCTTGCGCGTGCGTGATGTTGGGAAAGTACCCAAGTCGCACGACGTTCGTTTGTGGCGCGGTCGTGCAACTGCACAAGAGGAGGACGAACGACAAAAGACGGAGGACGAAGGCTTGCCCTGAGCAAAGGCGAAGGGACGGAAGACGAAGGACGAATGACTGCCGACCGCCGACCGCCGACCGCTGACCGCTGATCGCTGACCGCTGTTTTTTAGTGTGCATAAAATTTCTCCAGTGCTGTGACTAGTCCCGCAATGGTGTACTCTTCGGCGACGATGTCCACGCGCAAGCCAAGTTCGCGCGCCGTGCGTGCCGTGACGGGACCGATGCAGGCGATATGCGATTTCGGATTTAGGATTTCAGATTTCAGATTTAGAATTTGTATGAATCCACGTACGGTGGAAGAACTTGTAAACGTGATTGCGTCAATTTCGCCGCGTTCAAGTTGCGTGCGAATCTCTTGCACGCGGGGATCACTTGCGTCGGTGGTAACTGTGCGATACGCGGCGATGTCGTCAACGTGCGCACCGCGCGCGCGTAATTCATGCGCGAGTGTTTCGCGCGCAATGTCGGCGCGCGGGAGCAGGATGCGTTGACCACTCACATCGCCAATCTGCGCGGCGAGTGCTTCGGCAACGTACTCACGCGGCACAAAATCGGCGCGCAAGCCGTGTTG
>JAOACU010000410.1 GCA_026417715.1 Anaerolineae bacterium
CCTCGTGGAGGCGTCTCGTTTTTTTAAGCACGACTCACCAACTTGGCAATTGTTACACCTTCACCACCTTCGTACTCTTCGGCTTCGCGAATCGAAGCAACGAGTGGATGCGCGCGCAAATGATCGCGCGTCAGTTTGCGTAACGTCCCAGTGCCCTTGCCGTGCACGACGCGCACATACGGCAATCCCGCGCGATACGCGCGATCCAAGTATTTTTCGAGTGCCTCCAATGCTTCCTCCGCGCGCATTCCGCGCAAACTAATTTCCATCACCGGCGATTCGACCTGTGGCAATGTTACAGATACCGATTCGGCGCGCGGCATCGGTGCAACGACGCGTTCCCCTAGTTCATCGCGTTTGACCCGCACGCGAAAATTCCCCACCTGCACTTCGGCTTCATCGTCATCGAGCGTCATCACTTCGCCGACTTGCCCCAAGCGCGCCAGCCACACACGATCACCCACCTGAATTTCTGCGGGTTCGAGGATCAAACGCGGCGGTGGTGCAACACTGGGTTGTGGCGCAGGCAATTGCTCTTCCAGCGCGTCCAACTGCGCGTGCGCTTGCTCGAATGCTTCGCGCGTGTGCGGCGCGCGTTGCCATTCTTGTCGCAGACGATTCAGTTCCTCGCGCGCAAGTTCGATGATACTTTGCGCTTCTTCGCGCGCGCGTTGCAAGATGTCCGCGCGCGCACTTTGAATTTCGGCGAGTTGACGACGCGCTTCGGCGGCGCGTTGTTCCGCTTCACGTCGCGCCAGTTCTGCGTGCGCTTGCGCCGAGGCGATCTCTTGTTGCGCGCGTTTGATGTCTGCGAGCATCGTTTCGAGTTCCACATCACTGCGCGTCAACGCGCGCCGCGCCTCGGCGATGATGTCCGCGTCCAAACCGAGTCGCGCCGCAATCGCCAACGCATTCGATTGTCCGGGCAAACCAATCGTCAGGCGATAGGTGGGCGCGAGCGTCTCCACGTCGAATTCCACCGATGCATTTTGCACACCTGGCGTGGTTTGTGCGAACGCTTTGAGTTCGGCATAGTGCGTAGCAACGAGCGCGTGAATGTTGCGTTTGAGCAAATGTTGCAGAATCGCGCGCGCGAGTGCCGCCCCTTCGACAGGATCGGTGCCCGCGCCTAACTCATCGAGCAGAACCAGCGAACGTGCATCGGCATCGCGCAAAATTTCGATGATGTTTTTCAGATGCCCCGAAAACGTCGAAAGCGATTGTTCGATGGATTGTTCATCGCCAATGTCGGCATAGATGCCAGAAAAAATCGGCAGGCGCGATCCCGCGCGTGCAGGAATGTGCAAGCCACTTTGCGCCATCAGCGCGAGCAAACCGACGGTTTTCAACGTGACAGTTTTGCCGCCGGTGTTCGGGCCCGTGATGACCAAAATCGAAAACTCACCACCCAAGCGAATCGAAATCGGCACAACGGTTTGCGGATCGAGAAGTGGATGCCGCGCATCGTGGAGTTGGAGATTAGAGATTGGAGATTGGAGATTGGGGATTGGAGATTGATAATCTCTAATCTCTAATCTCTCATCTCTAATCTCTAATCTCCAATCCCTCATCTCTGGCTGAATACCATCAATCTCCGCCGAGTATTTTGCTTTGGCGAACGCAAGATCGAGTTCGGCGAGGATGGCAACGTTCGCGTCAATCGTGTCGGCATCGGCGGCGACGCGCGCGGCAAGTTCGCGCAAAATGCGTTCGACCTCGCGCGCTTCGGCGCGTTCCAACTCGCGCACGCGATTGCCGATTTCCACAGTCACCAGCGGTTCGATGAACAACGTCGCGCCGCTTGCGCTTGTATCGTGGACGATGCCGGGAATTCTGCCTTTGGCTTCCGCGCGAATCGGAATGACGTAACGTCCGTCGCGTTCGGTGATGATCGGTTCTTGGAGAAATTTAGTGTTGGTTGGAGATTGAATGATACGTTGGAGTTTTTCGAGCCAGCGCGCGCGTTGGGTGTTGAGTTCCTGACGAATCCGTGCAAGGTCGTCCGAAGCCGTATCCACGACTTCGGCGCGATCGTTGATGGCGCGCTCGATGGCTTGCACAAGCGCAGGGAGTTCGACAAGTGTGGCAGCGCGTTCGGCAAGATGCGGACACAGCGCGAGTCGAGTGAGTGAGCGACGCAAGGTGCGCGCCACCAATAACGTTTGACGAATGTCGAGCAAATCGTTGGGTGTGAGGAGCGCGCCGCGTCGCGCGTTCTGGGTAAGGGGACGCACATCGCGCGCGCCTTGCACACCGACGGTGATGTTTTGATCGAGTAGAAGACGCGCTTCGGTCGTTTCGGCTTGACGACGCGCGATGTCGTTGGCATCGGCGGAAGGTGTGAGCGCGTGCGCTAACACCGCGCTCGCGGAGAATGATGTATGCGCGGCAACGCGCGCGCGGATTTTATCGAATTCGAGAATACGCAGGTATTTGGGGTTCATCCACAGGCGATTGGTGGTATAGCACAAGGGCGTCGCGAGTTATGGCGCAAGAATGGCGGGTAAGATTTGACCCGGTAGCCAAGGTA
>JAOACU010000041.1 GCA_026417715.1 Anaerolineae bacterium
GTGTTGGACAACATTCCACTGGAACGCATCGCGCGGCAAATGAACGATGTGAAAAACTGGGAGAGTTACAAAAACGAGTACGTCAAGATTTTTCTTTCTGGTGATTTAGAGCGATTGCTTGCCTTTACTTCGCGTTTTGTCACGCGCGGTCCAGTCGTCATTGGCGCGCGCGATAAAATTCTCTTCGAGCGAATGCTGCCATTCATCGAACGTGAACCCACACTCGCGTTCATCGGTTTTCCACACGTGCCTGGCGTGACGCAGTTGTTGCGTGATGTCGGTTACGCCGTGACGCAGGTGCAGGTATGATCACGTCGGCAGAACGCGCGCACATTCTCGCGCGTGCGTACGTGCCCGAACATTTGCCGCACTATGTCACAGCGATTTCGCAGACCGAACCGTTTCTCATCGGCGATTTTGTCGCGCACGTGCGCGGCAACGCGCAATTGATTTTCGTTGGCTATCCGCTCGATGAAAATTTCGATGCGGTGCGGATGCTCGACGCACTCGAACGCGCGCGCACGCGTTTCAAACCCAGCATCGTTTCGATCCTCGCACCCGCGCTCCCCGACGCGTTGCGCGATTGCACGCCTTTGCCCCCTGATGAGTACTATCGGCTTGATGTGACGACGCTCGTTATCCCGCAGAAAACGCGCAATATGCTGACGCGCGCGCGGCGCGAGGTGACGATACGCGAGGGCAAGTTTGGCAAGGAGCATCAACGCCTGGTGGAAGAATTTTTGCGCGCACATCATTTGGACGACGCGACGCGCGCGATTTTTCAACGCGTGCACGAGTACGCCAAGTGTCCAACCGTGTGTGTGATCGAGGCGCGCAATGCGCGCGGCAACCTTGTTGCCTTCGATATGGCTGATTTTGGCGCGGCGCAGTACGCGTTCTATATGTTCAATTTCCGCGCAACACAATCGAATATCCCCGGCGCGTCCGACTTGTTGCTCGCGCACATCATCGAACGCGCGCGCGCGGAGGGCAAGCGCTATGTCAACTTGGGTTTGGGGATTGATGCGGGTGTGACATTCTTCAAACGCAAGTGGGGCGCGGTGCCGTTCCTGAAACATTGCGCGTGTGTCCAACAATCGTCGCGCGCGGACGCGTGGTTAGGTCTGTTCGAGCAACTGCAACGCGTGTAGTGGATGCGCCGCGTGTGTGTCCTGTGTGGACGACGACAAGGGCGGGCGACCACAAGGGTCGTCCCTTCGGAAATCATGTTGGATTCGACACCCATTTTCGACGTGCTTGTTCTCATCGGTTTGATTGTGACGGCGGCGTGTATCGTCTTGTTTGCGGATTGGCGCTTGGCGTTGTTCGCGCTTTTGGTGCAGTACGGTTGCGCCGCGTGGTTGCTCGCGCAGTTAGTACCAATGCCACTACCGATCATTCGCGTTTTGTCTGGTGCGTTCGCGGCGGCGATTTTGTATTTCACGTTTCGACGCGCGCAAGAAAATTATCGGCGCGATCTGGCGCAAGCGGAAGACGATGCCGCGCGTCTTGTCGTCGAACGGTTGTACCGTTTGCAAGTGTTCGTCGTCGGCTTGCCGTTCCGCGTGTTCGCACTCGCGCTCGTCGCCGTCGGCATCATTGGCATCGCGTCGTCAATGACGTTTCTAGGCGTGCCTACTGAGATGTTGTTCGGCGGCTTGTGGCTCATCGCGGCAGGCATTCTCGTCGCGATTTTGTCGCGCGATGTGTTACGATTGGGCTTGGGCATTCTCTTGTTCACCAGCGGCTTTGCGATTCTGGAGACCGCCACCGAAAGTAGTTTGTTGCTGTACGGCTTGATCAACATTTCCGACTTGTTGCTTGCGCTGGTGATCGCGCATCTTGCCGCGCTGCCGCCCGCGCCCCAACTATGGCGGCGCCGTCGCGGAGAAGTGCGATGAGTATCCTTGCGGTTAGCGGGGCGGGTATGGGAGCGGGAATCGCTGTGCGCGGGCTCCGACGCTGGCAACGGGCGAACGTGCTTGGGACGTTCATCAGCATTGTCATCATTGGCGCGTTGCTTGCGTTCGCGCCGAGTACGCCGCTGTACTTTTTCGGACGTGCGTTCGCGCTCGATGCGCCGACGCGTACTTTTTTGCTTGCGCTGTTTGGCGCGACGAGCGCGTTGGCATTGTTCACACCACTCACATTCGAGCGCGCGCGCGACGCGCCCGCGCAAGTGGTTGCCAATTCGCAAGGTGCGTTTTTCTTCTTTGCGTTCGCGTCACTCGTTGTCGCGATGACGTTGGATAGTTTTCCGCTTGCTGTGTTCGCGTGGGCAATCGGGTTGATCGTGCTGATGCTTTCCGCGCGTCCGCAGAGCGAAGGACGCGTGGGCGGCGCGGCGCAGTTCCTGCTTTTGATTGTGATGGCAAGCGCGAGTTTGCTCTTGGCGCATCGGTTCATCGAACTGTATCCCATCACGCCAGAAAATCTCGATTTAGTGCGCAACGCGGTGATTTTTCTCGCGCTCGGTTTTGGTTTGCTGATAGCGATTGCCCCGTTGCACATCTGGTTGGGTCCGCTTGCCGATGAGTTGTTGCCGTTGGGTGTGGCATTCTTGGTGGGTGTGGCGCAAGCGGTGGGGGTGTGGTTGTTGTGGCAACAGATGAACACGGTGACGTGGTTGGTGACGCGTTCACCGTTGTTGAATGCACTCATCATCGGTGGTGGATTGACGGCGTTCTTAGGTGCGCTCCTCGCACTCGCCGAGCGGCGTGACGCGCGCGCGCTCGCCTACTTGGCGATGGTGCCGTTGGGACAAGTGTGCGTTGGGTTGGGAGTAGGCACATCCATCGCGCTGGCGGGCGCGCTGGGCGCGCTGGCCAACCGCGCGTGGAGTGTCGCGCTGATTGCGGGCGGGATGAGTTTTGCGCGGCATCATTCGGCACGACGCTGGCAACTCATCGGCGCGGGCGCGATCGTGTTAGGAGGTATCGCGCTCGCGGGGATTGCGCCGTCGTTGGGCTGGAGTGCGAATTACGCCATCGGTCGCGAAGTGAGCGCGCGCGATCCGCTGTTGTTCGCGGTGCTGGTCGCATCGAACGCGCTCGCGTTGTTGGCGATTGCGCGCATCACGTGGCGTATCGTTAGCGCGCGCAGCGAAGCGGAAGAATCGAATGCTAACGCGAGTGTTTTGTTCGCGGGCGTTGTTGCGATGCTCGTACTCGTCGCAATGCTTGTCGGCGCGGGAATGTTTCCGCAGATGCTCGAGCCGATAAAGTGACAGTATTCAGTAGTCAGTGTTCGGTTTTGCACCAGCACTGCCCGGTTTAGGGTCTTGTCAGAGTCGCGTTACCCTGTCATTCTGAGCGGAGCGAAGAATCTCTCAAACCACTTTTGCGAGACGCTTACCCGAATCCCGCCTTTGCGGACTAAACAAACCGCCGAACGGGTCGGCTTTGGGTAGCGTCCGCGATTGACTTTTTGCGCGAATCAGCATATACTCAAGATAGAGTGGGGGAGAAAAATTCGCTATGAGTGGTTTGCTGACCCGCGCGGCGGGGTTTACGTTTTCATACGTTCTGGTTGAGCACTAGGTGCATTGGCGCGCCTAGTGCTATGTTTTTTCCAAAAATCGGATGGGTGCCAACCCACAATTCCAAATCAGGAGGATGTGATGGACTCCAGCATGATCGGCAAGATCGAGAAGGCGAAACGGTATGCGGCAGAAGCACATCGCCGCATCGTCTTCGATCAGTTCCACGTCAGAATCGAAGGGGACAATAACACGTGGGATGTCTCCTTCGAGCGCGGGCGCTGGACGTGCGGCTGTCACTATTTTGCCACGCACGGCTTGTGCCAGCATACGATGGCGATGGAACGGGTGCTGGGTAGTATGCTCCCGCCGTCTCCCGAACATTTTACTCCCGGCGCGGCAAAGACCAACTGAATATCTGAGTACGAGTACGACACGCGGCAAGGCATCTGCGGGGGAGCAGATGCCTTGCCACTTTTATTTTTACGCAATGTGTGCTATCATTGGGACACCAAACTATGGGAAGACAAAAATATTTCTGGCTTGGCGTGATCCTGAGTGTCATCGGACTGGGCTATGTCTTCTATCGTAGCGAGCCCGCCAAGATCGCGCTGGCTTTACAACAAGCCCAGTACATCTATCTCGTCCCCGCGCTTGGATTGTACTTTATCGGCGTGGGTGTGCGCGCAGTACGTTGGCATTTCCTCCTCCGTTCGATCAAGTCCATTCCCAGCCGCGCACTGTTTCCGCCTGTGGTCATCGGTTATATGGCAAACGATATTCTGCCCGCGCGAATGGGCGAGGTGGTGCGTGCGTATGTGTTGGGACGCCAAGAGAATGTGAGCAAAGCCGCGACGTTCGTTACGATTGTCGTCGAGCGCATTTTCGATGGCTTGACGATGCTGACGTTTATCGTCGCCGGTTCGTTCGTGTTGCAATTTGCCGATGCAGAACTAAACGCGCGCTTGCGCGCGCTGGGTATCGCCTTCATCATTGCGATTCTCGCGCTGGCAGTGTTTGCGGGAATGCCGCGTCGCGTCGAAGGACTAGCCCACTTGTTCATTCAGCGCCTTCCTTCCGAGGCATTGCGTACGCGCGTGCTCGCGTTGACGCGCGCCTTGTTGGATGGACTTGGCACGCTCCGCAGTCCCGCCGATTCGTTGACGGTGTACGCGCTCTCGATACTCGCGTGGCTGTTTGAAACGGGAATGTATGTAGTGATCGCGTGGGGCTTTCAAATTGACGCGTCTCTGCCGGTATTTCTCGTTGCCTGCGCGATCGCCAACTTGGCAACACTTTTGCCTAGCACGCCCGGTTACATCGGCGTCTTTCATGCCGCTGTCATTTCGGTCCTGACGCAGTTTGGTGTCGAAGCGAACCTTGCGACCAGTTACACGTTTGTTTTGCACGCCGCGCTGATCATCCCCATAACCTTGTGGGGATTCTTCTACGTCTGGCGCGCGGGACTGTCGTTGACCCAGATGACACGCGCCTAACGGAGGTGGGCGATGATAAGCAAATCGGATCATGAATTGATTGCCGAAATGCGCGAAGGGGATCGCAACGCGCTGGGAGAATTGTTCGATCGCTATGCACCCGCGCTGTATGAATTCATCTATCGCATCATTGGTGATCGCGATCAAGCCGCGCGCTTGTTGGAAGAAGTTTTTACGCGCGTCCCTGCCAGTGTTTCCACCTTGATCGAGCATTTGCCGGTGCGTGGTTGGTTGTATGGCATTGCGCGCGAAATCGCGTTGGGGTTTTTGCGTCAAAAAGGGTGGTTGGATGCTTTGCCCCCTTCGACCGAACCGACGGTGTCGGGATTGGCTGGCGATATTTGGCGCGCCGCGCGCGCGATTCCCGCGTTCCATCGCGCTGTGTTAATCGTCGAAGAGTTACACGGCTTGTCACCCACCGAAAAAGCGCACGCGCTCGGCATCGCGCGCACCGATTTTCCGCGCTTGTTGGAAGAAGCGCGGCGTTTGTTCAATACGCAGTTCGATATTCAGGCGCGTCAACAGGGTCGCCCGTTGAGTGGGCAGATTGATCCCGAACGGATTTGGGGAATGCGTCGTCGCATCGGGAACACGGGCTCGCTCTTTGGCTTTTTGCCGGCGTTCGTATTGCCGGAATCGCTTGCCGCGACTGTACGTTCACGCGTCCTCGCCAACGCGCGGCTGGTGGCGGCAGCACCATCTCAACCACCCAGCGTCACGGTAGAAAGTGAACCCGGCGCGGAAGTGGCTGTGCCTGTGCCTGAAACCGCATCGCTCTTCGATGGATGCGCTTGGCACTGGATTGGTGCCGCGCTCATCGTCGCGTTGATCATCATCGGCGCGGCAGTGGGCATCGGCTATTGGATCACGCGCGATGCGACAGCACCCACGATCTCGCAAATCGAACCGCCACACGAATCCGTGCTCCCCTACAATCCTATCGCTGGCACCAATCTGACGCGCGTGAACATCAAAGCCACGTATCGCGATGAGCGCGCGGTGGATGTCCGAACGATTCGGCTTGTGGTAGATGGGCGCGAGGTTACCCAGCAAGCGACCATCGGCGAAAATACGCTGACCTTCATTGCCGATTTCGAGCCGGGCAAACACGTTGTTCTCCTCGAGGTGCGCGATAGCGCGGGCAACAAAGCCTCGCGCGCGTGGCAATTCACGATTAGCCCAGCACCCGAACCAACGCCGTTAGCGACGTTTACGCCGACGCGTCCACTAACACCAACGCTCCCTCCCACATTGACGCCCACGCTCTTGCCATCGCCAACCCTAATGCCCACTGTCATTGCACCGCCCACGATTGTGATGTTCACGGCTACGCCCTCTACCATTGTGCGCGGGATGCCATCCTTGTTGCAATGGAACGTCACGAACGCGGATCAAGTGTTCTTGAACCAAGAGCGCGTGGATGCAGTCGGTTCGCGTCTTGTCTCGCCTACATCCACCACGACGTACTATTTGATTGCAAGCAATTTGGGTGGCACAACTACAATGTCCGTCACCGTGACGATTCCCGATTTGCCGGACTTGACCGTGACCGATATTTCACTCTTGCCCACCAACCAAATCGTTTACACGGTTCGTAACATTGGCAGTGGCGATGTAACGCGTCCCTTCCTGATTCAAGTGATGGTCGGTTCGACCGTTGTGCAGTCCGAACGTCCGGTCGCTTCGTTGCCTGCGCAACAAGAAGCGCGCCTCGTAGTGCCGAATTATACGATGGTTGGCACACAATCGGTGAGTGTGAGTGTGAATATGTTGCAAGAGGTGCAAGAGTCCAACTACAATAACAACGTTTTGGTTCGCACGCTGATTGGCGCGACACCGACGCCAACTCCCACGAACACGCCAACGGTGACGCCAACGTTCACACCTACACCGACCAACACGGCGACGCCTACCAACACACCAACACCAACGATTACGGCAACGCCCACCAACACGAGCACGCCCACCGTGACGCCCACCGCCACGCCTTCGCCAGGCATCGTGACCAGCGCCATCCTCAACATTTCGCCGATCATCTACACAGGCGCGTGTCCCGCCACCTTCTACTTTACCGGCACGATCACGATGAACGGACCAGGCACCGTCGTCTATCGTTGGGAACGTAGTGATGGTACTGCCAAGCCCTCGCAAACCCTCACGTTTGCGACGGCGGGTTCGCAAATCATCACCGATTCGTGGAGCGGTATCACTACCACCTTGCGTAGTGGATGGCAACGCATTCACGTAGGTTCGCCGAACGAAGTTTACTCGAACCAAGCCACCTTCACCAATAACTGCCACTAGAAACACAGACCCGAAGGGACAAATCCCTTCGGGTCTGTGTTTTAGAACGCCATCGCCCGCGCGCGCAACTGTTCCACCACTTGGATCGGCACCTCCACATCACCCAAATCGTTGAGGTATGCCATCTGGTTCAAGCCGTGAAAATCGCTACCACCTGTGACGATCAAATCGTATCGTTTGGCGAGCCGCACCAGTTCCGCGCGCGTTGCTTCATCGTACATTCCGTACAATGCCTCTAAACCGACCAATCCCACTTTGACCAGCGGTTCAACATAGTGCGTCACCTCGCGCGGATGTGCCAGCACGGGCACGCCGCCCGCGCGCAAGATGAGTGTGACCGCGTCTTCAGGCGTCAGACGAAAGCGTTCCACATACGCGGGTCCGTTGCGCCCGATGAACCGCTCGAACGCCTCGGGCACACTTGCCACGTGTCCGGCTTCGACGAGTGCTTGCGCGACGTGCGGACGTCCAATCGAAGCATCGCCAGCGATTTGCTTGACGCGCTCGAATGAAATCGGCGCGCCAAGTGCGGTGAGTTTCTTGACCATTTTCTCAGCGCGCCCATAGCGTCCCTCGCGAAAACGCGCAAGCATCGTTTGAAAATGTGTGTCGTGCCAATTGATGAAATAGCCGAGGATGTGCACTTCGTTCTGCGGTACATCGCACGAAAGTTCCACCCCCGGCACAAGTTCGATACCGATGGCGCGCGCGGTGGCGATGGCTACATCCAAGCCATCCACCGAGTCGTGATCGGTCAAGGCGAGCGCGCCTAGTCCGCGTTCGTGCGCATAACGCACCAACGCGTCTGGCGTCATCTCCCCATCCGACGCGGTCGAGTGCGCGTGCAAATCCGCGCGCACGGAAAAGAGATTGTGCATATGCTTGTAGGATTGGAGACGAATCTTGCAACGGTGATTACTCGAGTCTGCCACAGAGGACACAGGGAACACAGAGAAGAAATTTCTTTGTGACCTCTGCGCTGTGGGGCTAGAATCTCGTAGGGCTGAGCAAGTTAGCCACAACGTCTCCAACTCGGTTATTCACTTGTCACACAGAATTTTTTTGGCATCTGCGTAAGGCGAGTTATTCACTCACGTTACGCAGTAGAAAATTGAACGTGAAACGTAGGACAAGTTTTAGACTTGTCCTACAACTGCGTAGCGTCAGTTATTCTGTTTTCGTGGACGCGGGCTTGGGTGCTTCGGGCTTGGGTGTGAATGTGCCGCGCACCTCAACCAAGAATTTGACCGCCGTGCGCTCTTCGCCGCTAACGTCCACTTCGACAAACGTCGGCACGCAAGCGATATCCAAGCCATCGCGTTCCAGATACCCGCGCGCAATGGCAATCGCTTTGATCGCTTGATTGACTGCGCCAGCACCGATGGCTTGCACCTCCGCGTGCTTTTGCTCGCGGATGACTCCTGCGATCGCGCCAGCCACAGCCGTCGAACGAGACTTGGCGGAAACTTTGATCGTGTCTGCCATGGATCCCTCCTGTGAAGATGCTTTGCCACGCAAGAAGGTTAGACTCGCGCATGCTCGCATCGTTGGCGTACGGAGATGCCACGCAACGCGCACTCCATACGCAATCGTGTCGTGTTGGTTCAACGAATTGAAACAGAGTTGGATGATGTCAAAGAAAAGTCACTCAGGGATCGCAACCGAGTGCGTTTATCTTGCAAGGTCTACGGCACGCATTTCGCGAATGACGGTCACTTTGATTTGACCAGGATATTCGAGATTATCTTCCACCTTGCGCGCGATCTGCTTACTCAAGTTGATGGCGCCCAAATCGTCAATCTCTTCGGGTTTGACGATGATGCGAATTTCGCGTCCGGCTTGGATTGCATACGATTGCTGCACACCGGGGAAGGCGTTTGCCATTTCCTCCAGTGCTTCCACGCGCTTCAAGTACTGCTCGAGCGATTCGCGTCGCGCGCCGGGGCGTGCGCCACTGATGGCATCGGCGGCGATAACAAGCGCGGCTTCGAGCGATTGCGACTCATCTTCACCGTGATGCGCGGCGATGATGTTGCACACGGCTTCGGGCACACCGTACTTGCGCGCAATGTCCGCGCCCGCGAGGGCGTGCGCACCACCGTGTTCGTGCGAGACGGCTTTGCCAATGTCGTGCAACAACGCTCCCATCTTGGCAACCGTCACATTCGCTTTCAATTCCGCCGCCATCATCCCTGCCAGATGCGCCGTCTCGATCGAGTGCATCAACACATTCTGCCCGTACGAGGTACGGTATTTCAACTGTCCCAGCAGTTTGATGATTTCGGGATGCAAGCCGGTGATACCCACTTCCAGCGCGGCTTGTTCGCCCGCCGCGATGATTTGCGCGTTGACCTCTTCTTCCGCTTTTTCAACGATTTTCTCAATGCGCCCTGGATGGATGCGCCCATCGTTGATCAGTTTGCTCAAAGCCAGACGCGCCACCTCACGCCGCACCGGGTTGTGACTAGATAATATCACGGCTTCGGGTGTATCGTCAACCACCAGATCAACGCCGGTGGCAACCTCAATCGCACGGATGTTCCGTCCCTGCCGCCCGATGATGCGCCCCTTCATTTCATCGTTGGGCAACGGCACAAGCGATACGGTGGTCTCCGCTACCTGATCGGAGGCGATGCGTTCGATCGCCGTAGTGATGATTTCGCGCGCGCGCTGTTCGCCTTCCTCGCGCGCTTGCTGTTCGATCTCGCGGATGAGACGTGCGGCATCTTGCCGCGCCTCTTTTTCGACTTGCTGCAGCAACAGGGCTTTGGCTTCGTCCAACGTCAAGTTCGAGATGCGTTGCAACTCTTGCAACTGTTTGGCTTCCAGTTGTTGAATGTTTTCGCGCATCCGCTCGATCTCTTTTTCTTTGCGCTCCAACCGCTTTTCGCGTTGCTCGAACGATTCCACGCGTCGGTCGAACGCTTCACGACGATGGCGCAAGCGTTCGTCCTCGCGTTGCAAATCCTGTCGCTTTTTCTTGAGTTCGTTATCTACTTCTTCACGATACTTGAGGGCTTCTTCTTGCGCCTTGAGGACAATGTCTTTGGCGCGCGCTTCGGCTTCCGCCAAAATCTTTTCTGCCTCAGCCATTTGCGCCTTGATTTGCGCGCTGGCAAAATTCCGTTGCAACCAGAGTCCAAAGACAAACGCGATACCTGCGGCTATGAAAATTAAAACTATCTCTAGAATCACTCCCATATTTCAATCCTCCTTGTTCACATCATAGATGTTTGCGTCAACGAATCTACAACGAATAAACGAATGGGCACGCGTGATTCGTTTATTCGTTACCTATTCGTTGAGGTGTGGAATTTCTCCACTCTCATCTGCCTGTTGATGACGAGTTTCCCACGCGCGCTTGGCAGCATCTTTGGCGACCGTGTAGTCAAACCCACGCCGCATCAAAAACGCGATCATTTTTTCCAAAAATTCACGACGCTCTAAATCGCGCCAACGGTACGCGCGCGCCTGCGCGGCACGATGCGCGCTCGCGTGTTCATCCACGTCCCCCATTGCCGTCGCGATGTCGTTTTCGTCGAGTCCTTTGCGTTTCAATTCCACACGCAGAGCGCGCGCTGCACGCGGACGAAACTGCTCGCGATTCTCCACCCAATAGCGCGCGAATGCCGTATCGTCAATCAAGCCGACCTCGCGCAAGCGTGCCAGCACTTGATCAATCACATCGGCGGCAAACTTTTTCTTGGCAAGATGTTGACGCACCTCGGCGGCACTGCGCGGACGCGGCGCCAAAAAGCGCAACGCCGATTCGCGCGCTGTTTCCAACGCTTCTTCGCGCGCCAGGTTCGTCAAATCGTCCTGCGAAAGGATTTGCCCCACGCGCAAGCGCGCCGCCACAATCGCAGATACGCCAAGTGCAAATTGCCCATCTACATACACGTTCACGCGATTCGCGCGTTTGGCTTGTGGTTCCAGAGCCGTAATGGTACCCATCGCGAAAACAAAATCGCTGTGGCACTTTCCCACAGCGATAGGCGCGACGCGTCACGCGCGTCGTTCGAGGACGGCACACCGGGGTCATTCGATTTTCTACGCGCGTGCGTTGGGTATGGCTTGCCCACGCGCGCGCATACGTTCACCGAATCAAAGAACTACCAAGTTGGGGATGAATCGTCTTACGCGCATCCACAAATGAAAAAACAGACTCGTACGATGCCTACCGAACCTTGTGCATCCAGAGAAAAACAGAGACCGTCAACCGATTGATAGCCAGGCGGATGCTTGTCCAAACGAATTCACTCCGATTCTTTGTGTTTCCAGAAAAAGAATGCCCCGGCGGTGCACGCGCCAAGTCACCGCGCACACAGCCGTCCAAATTCCAATGCTGTGGGAAAGCCGCGTCTCGAACATTTGTGCGAACGCGGCAACAACGACGATGCGCCCGCGATCCGCGAGCGCACCATCTCAGGGTTTATTCGTCGTCTTCCTCGTCGTCTTGGGTGTCATCGTCTTCGTCGCGCGCGTCCTCCAGACTCTTGGGGAGTATCCCCAAGCCGGCTTTTTCACGAATCATCGCATAGAGCCGTTCCATCATCTCTGGGTTTTGTTTCAGGAACTCGCGCGCGTTCTCGCGTCCTTGTCCCAGCCGCGTGCCACTCACCGAGTAGAACGCGCCTTTCTTTTCGATGATGCCCATCTCAACACCCAAGTCCAACACATCCCCTTCGCGTGAAATCCCTTCGTTGTGCAAAATGTCGAATTCGGCTTTACGGAACGGCGGCGCGACTTTGTTCTTCTTCACACGCACGCGCGTCCGATTGCCAATCACTTCGTCTCCTACTTTGATCGCGTCCACCGGTCGCACATCCAACCGTACCGACGCGTAAAACTTGAGTGCCATTCCTCCTGTCGTCGTTTCGGGATTGCCGAACATCACACCGATTTTTTGACGCAGTTGGTTGGTGAAAATAACTGCCGTGTTCGATTTTTTGATCGCGCCCGAAAGTTTGCGTAACGCTTGGCTCATCAGTCGCGCTTGTAAACCGACGTGCGAATCGCCCATCTCGCCTTCGATTTCGGCGCGCGGCACCAGCGCCGCCACCGAGTCAATCACCACAACGTCCACCGCGCCCGAGCGCACCAACGCTTCGGCGATCTCTAGGGCTTGTTCGCCTGTATCGGGTTGTGCCACCAGCAATTCATCGGTGTTCACACCACACTTGGCGGCGTACTGCGGATCGAGCGCGTGCTCCACGTCAATAAACGCCGCGACGCCGCCCATCTTTTGTGCTTCGGCAATGATGTGTTGGCATATCGTCGTCTTGCCCGAGGCTTCGGGACCGTAGATTTCGGTCACGCGTCCTCGCGGAATGCCACCGATACCAAGTGCAAGGTCAAGGGAGATGGAACCCGTAGGAATAGCATCTACCTTAAGATTTGCAGTCTCACCCAGTTTCATAATGGCTCCCTCTCCATACCGCTTGCGGAGAGTGGCGAGGGTGTTTTCCAATACTTTGGCTTTTGTGGATTCACTTGGCATATCAATCTCCCATTAACCATACAACCGCTTGTTTCGTGACTGATGCCTAGTTTACATCAACTAGAGATAAAACGCAAACACAAATGTCATCGAGGACAACCTTATTATACCAGAACAAGTGTTCGGTGTCAAATCGTCACGGCTGGTGCAAAGTCGGCGTTGGCGACTGGAAGTCGCCGCGACAAAGACCCGAAGCCCGCCTTCGCGGGCTATTGTCAGCCGACGCAGGTCGGCTTCGGGTGGTTGTCAGAGTGAATTTATTCGCCTGTCAATAGACTTTGCACCAGCCCTGGTCAAATCGTAAGTGCTCAATTTTACCACCACCCACCCACGATGCTATGCACGGCTAGCCACAACAGAATTTGCGCGAGGAGCGCGCCAGTCAGCAGCAGAATCGTTGCCGCGCGTTCGCGCGAATGCAGAACGATTCCCACGACAGTATTGATCACCAACACAATCGAACCGATTGTGGGAACACCCCAAATGCTACTCTTCGCTTCGATGCGATCCGGTAGCCCACTCGAATCGAAATGCAAGGTAATCAAATCGGGCAGCGCGTCAAAGCGCAATCCCAAATAGATAAACAACGCCACGTTGCCTAGCACGGCAAGAGCCGCAATGACTTGGACTGTGTGATCGCGCGCAAGTAGCACCCAACGTGAAGGAGAATGAGATACAACCGATTCCGCGCGCGTAACCAGCGTTTCAGGCGGTGGCGGTGGAATAGGCGACGTTGCGCTCATGCCGTCTTTTCGTACACCGGCGTCAGCCAGTCCCGATGCGCGGGCGCTTTGCCGCGCACCACGTCAAAATATGCCTCCTGCAACTGTTTGCCGATCGGTCCAAGTTTTCCGTCGCCAATCTTACGCCGATCAATTTCGATCACTGCTGCAACTTGCGCGCCGGTGCCGCAGAATAGCACTTCATCGGCGATGTACAACTCGGTACGATCAATTGCACGCTCTTGCGTGGGAATACCCATCTCGCGCGCAAGTTGCAACACGGTCGCGCGCGTAATGCCTTCCAAGATGTTATCAGACACCTGCGAGGTAATCAGCGTACCGTCGCGCACGATGAACAGGTTCATCGCGCTACCTTCCGCCCCGTGTCCATCGGCGTTGAGCACAATCGCTTCATCGTAACCGTTCCAGTGCGCTTCGCTCTTGGCAAGCGCCGAGTTGATGTAGCCGCCAGTGATCTTACCGCGCGCGGGAATGATATTATCGTCTATGCGGTGCCACGACGAAACACACGCGCGCACTTGCAAGGCGATATAATTGCCAAGTGGTTTGGTAAAGCACGCAAAATCGAAGGTCACGTTATACAAGCGCGGCGTGATGTCTTCGGTCGCGTTGTAAACAATCGGACGAATGTAGGCGTCCTCGCGATATCCTTCGCGACGCAAAAGTTCGATGATGATGTGCTTCAAGTCGTCTGCTGAGTAC
>JAOACU010000411.1 GCA_026417715.1 Anaerolineae bacterium
ACAGTAGGACAGTGGGACAGTCTGACATATCATCACGGATCCGTGTACCCTGATCCCTGTACCCTGTCCCCTGACTCCTACAATCGCCAGAACAGCACGATGTTGACGATGAGTGGAACAAAGCCCAACACCAGCGCGAGGTGCGCGCGGCGCAATTGCGTGTGCTTGTACGCGGCGACGCGTTCGTACGTCTCGCGCGCCAAATCGGGCGAGTCCAAATTGGTGGCGTACACGCGCGGCACAAACACACGAATCGCAAAAAAGAGCGCGACAAGCCAGCATACCAGCGGCAACACGAGCGCGGCGGTAATCGTCCATTGCCACGCGAGCGCGAATTGCGGCAATACTTTTTTGATGTCGCCAAACGAAATCGCGGCAAAGTAAATGCCTTGCGACAAACTCGTGATGGCGATCAATTGCTTTGCCGCGTCTTCCAACGCGCCCACCGATTCTTTTGCCGCGCCGCGCGCCGTCTCCAACCAAAAACGATCGAGCGCGGTGAGCGGTTGGGGTTGGATTTCGAGGGGTGGATTCTGTGTATCGTTTTGCATCACGCGCCTCACTTTCAAAGGGCAATCTGTCACGCTGAGTGTAGTAACCAATGGTGCTCGTTGTCATTCTGAGCGACCGAAGGGAGCGAAGAATCTCTCAAACCACTTGGCGAGACGCTTCGCTGCGCTCAGCGTGACAGAATCGCTTGTTCAGACCTCACAGGTCTCCGAGACCTGTGAGGTCTAGAAACCCCTTTCTACCCAAGAGCGATTTTGTTAATCTGCAACAAGTGCTACTTTTCCGCGCGCTTGTCGTTGCGCGTGAATCCGTGTATAATTCAAGCACGGTTGAGGTGACGAATGGCTCCGATTTCCAACGAACGTATTCTCGACTTGATTAGCCACAATGCCGCGCAAACACAACGCTGGGGCGCGCGCATCGGAGAACTTGCCCAGCCCGGCGATTTGATCTGTTTGGAAGGCGAACTCGGTTCGGGCAAGACGTGTTTTGTGCAAGGTATCGGACGCGGCTTGCAAATCATCGAAGACATCAACAGCCCGACGTTTATCCTCGCGAACGAACATCGCGGCGGACGCTTGACGTTGTACCATCTCGACGCGTATCGTATTCGTAGCGCGCGCGAGGTGTTGGGGATCGGCTTGGACGATTATCTGGACAGTGGCGGTGTGTGTGTGATCGAATGGGCAGAAAAAATTCTCGAGGTACTCCCAGCCGACCGATTGTGGATCACGTTTCGCTACTTGGGCGAGTCCAAGCGCGGCGTGGTCATGCAAGCACAAGGCGCGCGTTATGAGCAATTGCTGCGCGATTTCAAGACTAGCACTTTTGGTGGATAACGACGATGCTACTTGCAATTGATACAGCGACGCGTCTCGCCAGTCTCGCGCTCTACGATGCGCAAGGCGTCCACGCCGAAACGATGTGGCGCTCGCGCGAAAATCATACCGTCGAGTTGATGACGCAAATCACGCGCCTCCTTGAACTCGCGCGCGCGAGTAAAGACACTCTTACTGCGATTGGTGTCGCGCTTGGGCCTGGTTCGTTCACTGACTTGCGCGTGGGAATGAGTGTTGCCAAAGGACTTGCCTACGCGCGCGGCATCCCGATTGTGGCGATTCCAACCCTCGACATCATCGCACACGCACACGCATACCAGTCCTTGCCAATGTGGGTGGTGCTTGCGGCAGGACGGGGGCGTTACTCGGTCGCGCGCTATGCCTCCAAACGTGGCGCCATCAAGCGCGTGAGCGATTACGCGCTCGTGGACGCGGCGGGTTTGGCTGACTTGATTATGCGCGAGATGGAGGCGGAATCGAAAACCGCGCGCGCGTTCATTTGCGGCGATGTAGATGCAACGCTCGCGCGCACATTGATCGAACAGTGCGGCGCGCGCGTGGTACTAGCATCGCCTGCGCACAACGCGCGACGCGCGGCGTTCCTCGCTGAACTCGCGTGGGCGCGTTTTCAACGCGGCGAATCCGACGATCCACATTCGCTCGCGCCGATGTACCTTCCGCACGAATCGGTGGAAGGTCCTCGCCCATCTCAATCACCCAGCGCCAATGATTGATTACTCCACGTTGATCTTTCGCGTCGAACCGATGACGGTGCGGGATATTCCAGCGGTGATGGAGATCGAGTACAAATCGTTTTCCGCGCCTTGGTCAGCGAGTGCGTATGATTACGAATTGCGGTACAATGCAATGGCACATTATTTCGTCGCGCGTCCGCAAGAGCGTCGGGACATTCCGCCACTGCCATCTTCACTATGGCAACGTCTACGCGCACGCTGGCATACACCGAGCCAATCCGCGCCAATCGTTGGACACGCCGGTTTTTGGATAATGGTGGACGAGGCGCACATCAGCACATTGGCAACACATCCCGCGTGGCGTCGGCGCGGCATCGCGGAACTGTTGTTGGTTGCAATGACTGAGCGTGCGGCGGAGTTGGGACTGCGGGTGATGACGTTGGAGGTGCGCGTCTCGAATGTGACTGCACAGGCATTGTACCGCAA
>JAOACU010000412.1 GCA_026417715.1 Anaerolineae bacterium
CGGCTACGCATTGCGCGTGTGGTATCGTGCGGCAGATGTGTTCGTCTTTCCTTCGACGTACGAAGGGTTCGGAATGCCAGTGCTCGAAGCAATGGCATCGGGTATACCTACGATTTGCGCGCGTGTAAGTTCGCTCCCCGAAGTGGCAGGCGATGCGGCACTACTTGTTGATCCGCGCGATGTTGGCGACATCGTCAATGCTATCGAGCGTGTCTTGACGGATCACGTGTTACGTGCTACGTTACGTGCGCGTGGCTTGGCGCGCGCGTGTGAGTTTACGTGGGAACGCACGGCGCGAGAAACGCGGAGGGTGTACAAGAACCTGGAGGAAGCGAACAGTTTGAGTATCAAAGTTAAAAAACCTTGACCGAATTTTCCCCAATTTTAACGCGCAAATTTCCGACTCTGGTATAATTTTGCTCAGTCAGGGTCTTCATCTCGCCGCATCGCCGCGCAAAGGAATGAAAAAATGTTACACCTCCTCGTCATCACCAGCCGCCCACTGATGGACGACAAGGGCAAGCCGATTACGTTGCTCGACGTGGAAGAAGAACGTCGCCGCATTCGCACGGCGTTGCACCACGCGCAGGTTGCGACGCACGTCGAGTACGTGCCACACGCAACAACGGGCGCGGTCAAAACCGCGCTACGCGACGCGTGGAACGTTGTGCATTTCACCGGACACGGCACTGACGACGGACGCTTGGTTCTGGAAAACGAATTTGGCGAAGCGCACGCGCTCACACCGACCGAGACTGCGCAACTGTTCCACCAGTCGCGTGCGCGCCTCGTTGTCCTCTCCGCGTGTCATTCCGAAACCATCGCGCGCGAGTTACGTAAAGCAGGTGTGCCCGCGCTCGTGGCGATTGACGCGCGCAAGCCGATTGCCGATCGCGCGGCGACGATTTTCGCAGAACATTTCTACGGCGCGCTCGCGCGCGGATGGACAATCGGCAAGGCGTTCCGCGATGCGCAAGAATCCGTCGCGTTAGACGATTCCGTTGGTGACAAACATCCACCATTGGACGACGACGGCAAACCCGAAACTCCTTGGTCGCAACGATTCACGTTGATCGGCGATGACACGATTGCGTTTGCCGTCGAGGCGTTTTATGAAACACCCCAACCCGAACCGCGCCTTATCGGCAACCTGCGCGCACGCAACACCAATTTCGTCGGACGCGCGAAAGAAATCGTCGAAATCGTCAAGCAATTCGATGCGTCCAAACAAGCGCGCGTCGCACTCGTGGGCACGCCAGGCATCGGCAAGACGGAATTGGCAAAGGCGGTGGCGTGGTGGTACATCGAACGCGGCAAGGTGGACGCGGTGTTGTGGGCGAGCGCAAGTCGTGATGAAGGTGAATTCGTCTTGCGCGATCTCGGTTCGCTCCTTGCCATCGCGATACGCGCCTTGCGCTTGCCCGTCACCGAACAATCGTCGTTCGACGAGCAAAAGCGCGCCGTGCGCGACTTGTGCGCCGCGCAGCGCACCATCGTCATCTTGGACAACTGGGAAACGCTCGAACCACGCGCGCGCAAAGAAGTGTGGGATTTTGTCCTCAGTTTGCCTCCCTCGACACGTGTCATCATCACCTCACGCGAAACACTGCCACCCAAAGACGCGCGCAATTACGAACTCGATACATTGACAATCGAGGATGGCGCGCGCTTGTTCGTCAACATCGCGCGCAATGCGGGTTATTTCGATCGCAATCCCACGTTGAGCAAAGAAGACGTGACAATCTTGAATGCGATTGTCGAGCGCTTGGGTGGCTATCCGCTGGCAATCGAAGTGGTGGCAGGGCAAACCGCCAGTCGCGCGCTCGACGCGATTTGGCGCGACCTACTCCAGATTCCAAAGAATGTGCTGGAAGGCAAGGACGAACTGACAGGCGAACCGCGTGGCGTGTGGACTTCGCTGGGATTTTCGTACAATGTTCTGCCCACGCGTGAACAGACCTTGTTCCGTCGAATGGGCGTGTTCCTTGCACCCGCGCGCGCGGAGGATGTGGTGGCGATTGTGGGTGAGACGACCGATGACGGACGACCGCCGACCGCTGACCGCCGACTGCTGACCAACGAAGGACGAAAGCCTGCCCTGAGCGAAAGCGAAGGGACGAAAGACGAAGGAGGGATGCGGGAAGCGTTGGATGCGCTGGTGCGGCGGTCGTTGGTGCGGATGCGCGAGGGGACGTACGCGCTGTTGCCGATTGTGCGCGAGTACGCGCTGAGCCAATTGGAGGAGGCAGGCGAAGATGCGCGCGAACTGCACGCGCGCGCCGTGATTTACTACGGACAAAAGGGAACACTAGACGCCGCGCTGATTGCAAGCGAACACCTCTTTGAACTTGCCGCGCGATACAATGCGCGCAGCGCGGCGGAGACGTTTGTCAAATATGTCATTCGATTTTATCCCGCTTTGAGAACGCGTGGGTATTGGACGGAAGCGCGGCGCAAGAGCGAACAAATGATTCTAGTGGCACGCGCACTAGGCGACAAGGTGACAGAGGCGCAAGCGATTGGCG
>JAOACU010000413.1:0-1158 GCA_026417715.1 Anaerolineae bacterium
GCATTATCATGTTTGTCAGGAATATTATACCCAAGATAAAACCCTCCGCTTAGGATTGTTTCTGCCACTCTTGGGTGGCATGTAACAACAGGGTTAATTCCGAGCACAATCGTAGATGCCTTGATAATTTTTGATCTTGCGTAACTCGGTGGCGATAGTCTCAGGGGTGATGTTAGGGTAAGCGTTATTCGCTGCCAAGACAAACAGGTTGGCGCCGTCAATCGCTTGCGCGCCATGCGATTCGAGTTCCTCACCCCAGCGCGCCTTGTATTTGTCTGCCCACATTTTTGCCAACGGGCTGACCTCAGGTGTGATGTAGGGACTAGTGAAGATGACACCCTCTGCGGCATCGCCAGCAACCTCGATGAATTTGGTCGTGCCGATGGCTGTGCCGCCGGCAATAATTCCCTTGAAACCTAACTGGCGTGCCTGCTTGGCAATCAAGCCAGCGGCAACTTCAGAGCCAGCAATGAGCAAAACTTCGGGATTGGTGCGGATGATCTTGGTGAGTTGACTCGCAAAATCCTTATCTTCGATTCCATACAACTCGCGAGTGAGTGCTTTGAGTCCACCATTACGCGCAAGCGCTGCTTCTTGATAATCACCTTGTCCTTTGCCGAAGGCAGAAGTGTCGGAGATGATGGCAAACTTGGTGAATTTTTTCTGTCCTGCCAGAAAATCTACGAGTGTGTCTTCGTACGCAGGACCGGCAGGTGCTGTGCGAAAGACGTAGCGGCTACCTTTGTTCGTAATGTCCACGTTGAGCGCGGCGGTAAAGTGCGGCACCTTGTATTGAGCAAAGATCGGTACAACAGCAAGAGTCGGGGTACTGTTTGGGCAAGCGTGCGCCGCCACTACTTTGTCTTGCAGAATAACTTTTTGGGCGAGATTGACTGCTTTGGTCGGATCGGCTTCATCGTCTTCCAATTGATAGACGATGGGCCTGCCCTTGATACCACCAGCCGCATTAACTTCGTCGAAGACAAGCGTCCAGCCCTTTCTCTGCCATTCACCCAACACGGCATTAACGCCAGTCAGCGGACCAATCAACGCGAATTTGATTGGCTCGGCTGAACGTGTTGTCACCGGCGTTGCGGCAGGTGCACAGGCACTTGATAGAACAGCCACACCCTGTCTCTTATACACATCTCCGAGCCC
>JAOACU010000413.1:1168-2508 GCA_026417715.1 Anaerolineae bacterium
TCACAGCGGCGATCCATACCGCCGATGTACGGAGCCAGCGTTTCATCATTCACCTTCCTTTCATGCACGCCGTGCGCGCAGCCGCTCCATTGCGACTTGGATGCTGGCTTGCATCCGGCGAATCGCTTCTGCCAATTCTCCAATTTCGTCTTTTCGATCAATCGGAATGGGCACATCCAACTCGCCCAGACTAAGACGATCAGCCACTTGGGTAAGTTGAACGATGGGACGAGTGAATGTGCGCGTCAAGAGGATCACCACGATAGATGTGAGTGCAGCGATCAAAGCAGCAAAGACTAACAATTGGAATCCTAAGGTGTCTGCCGCGCTGGTAAAAGTTGGAATTGGCGCCATAACGACGTAACGCCAGGGTTTGATTCTTAAGGAGGTCATCACGGCATAGTGGCGTGCTGGGCTACTATCGGCTGAAGTTTCAAAGACGCCAGCCACAGGATTCTGCATCGCTCGCGCGATCTCAGCCAGTGGTCTGACAGGGATGCTCTTTATGGTTGCGGTACCAAAGCGTTTTTCGAGAATGAATTGCTGCGTGACTTGATCGGGTACCGGCGCAATCGCGTGGAACAACAAGTTCTTCTCCACTCCCGCGCGATCCCATTTGCTTGTGCTATGAGCAAGGCGAAGACCGTACTCATCCAACAAGATACCAACTGTCCCTGGTCCCGCCGCATCCAAATCGTTCTCCACGATTGTCCAGATGCCAGAGAGACTCAAACGACTCACCAGCACTCCCAACGCCTGTCCAGCAGGATCGCGGATGGCGGCACTGAAGAAGAGAGCAGGTTTGTTTGTGACCGCTGACACTGCAGGGTCCGAGATGTAACCGACGATGCCCTTCATCGGCTCAACAAAGTAGGGACTGGCTTTGATGTTTGTGTTCAAGTCCTGTTCCGAAGAAAAGAGAATGATCGTCCCTTCTCGATCGGCAATCGCGATGGATTCGTAATCTATTTTCTTGGCAAGTGTCTTGAGCACTTGCAACGCGTTCACTCTGGCGGTGTTGTCTTTGGGGTTCGTGGCAAAAGCCACAATTTCTGAGAACGCGCTAGCGGTGGCAATGTCTTCACGGCGCATGAACAAGTACTGGTCAATGGCATTGCTCGTGCTATGGCTGACAGCGAGGAGGTTCGTCGTACCTTGTCCAAGCAATGCCTCGCGTGAGGTGTTCACGCTGATCAAGCCGGTGATTCCAAGTGCCATGAGGATGACGATGAGAAAAGTCGCCATCAATTTTTGACCCATCCTCCACTCGCGCACGTCCCAAAATCTGGGGAAGGCGCGGGACAAGGAGGATCTTTGTTCGGTAGCCATGTCCCTCCTTC
>JAOACU010000414.1 GCA_026417715.1 Anaerolineae bacterium
TCTGTGGGGCAACAAGACGCGCACACTACTCGTGGTGTTGTCCATCGCCGTTGGTGTGTTTGCGGTGGGAACGGTCACGCACACATTCGCCATCGTTTCGCAAGAGATGGCAGTGACGTACCCGCAAGCCAATCCTGCGGCGATCACGGTTTACACCGAATTGTTCGATGAGGCACTGTTGCAAAGTGTACGGCGAATTCCCGGCGTGGAGGACGTTGAACCGCGCGCGCTGGCGGTGATGCAAATGCGCGTGGGCGATGAGTGGAAATCGCTCTATGTGTTTGCGATTCACGATTTCGACGACATTCGCATCAACAAGGTCAAGCCGCAAGGTGCGTACGAACCTGCGCCGAATTTTCACGCCGAGCGCGGCACCTGGCCCCCACCCGATCGCGCGATTGCGCTGGAACGTTCATCGCTCCTCGTGCCCGGTCTCGTGCCGCCGAATCTTAAGGTCGGTGACAAGTTATTGGTGCGCGCATCGAACGATGCGCCAGTGCGCGAACTCATAGTCGCAGGATTGGCACACGAGTCCACGTTCGTACCCGCGCCGTTCATCAACAGCGCGTACGGTTACGTGAATATGACGACGCTGGAATGGCTCACGGGCATTCGTCAACCCGATGCGATGTACATCACCGTCACTGAAAACAAGTTGGACAAGGCACACATCACGCGCATCGCCGATCAAATTCGTCGCAAACTCGAAGCCGGGGGACGCATCGTGAGTGTGCAAGTACCTGAACCCGGCAAACATCCTTCGCAAGATTTGCTCAATGGATTGCTTCTCCTACTCAATCTACTCGGCTTGCTCGCACTGTTCCTCAGCGGCTTTCTCGTCGTCAACACGATTACCGCGATTCTTGCGCATCAAGTTCGCCAAATTGGGATTATGAAAGCGATTGGCGCGCGACGCCGACAAATCGTTGGAATGTATTTTGTGATGGTGTTGCTGTATGGTGCGTTGGCATTGCTCGTCGCTGTACCTAGCGCGGCGTTTCTGGCAGGTGAATTGAGCGCGTATCTCGCGGGCTTTGTCAACGTAGATTTTCCCGATTACAGTTTGCCGTTCGGCGTTATCGTACTCGAAATCTTTTTGGGTTTGGGTGTGCCTCTCGTCGCGGCGATCATTCCGATTTGGTCGGGCACGCGCGTGACGGTGCGCGAAGCGTTGAGCGATTACGGCATCACCAGTCAGCGTATCGCGTCACCGAGTCGTTGGCGCGCGTGGATGCGATTACCCAGCCCGCGCTGGTTGTCGCGTCCGATGTTGTTATCGCTCCGCAACACGTTTCGTCGCCGCGCGCGCGTGGTGTTGACGTTGCTCACGCTGACGTTGGGCGGCACGATTTTTATCGCCGTGTCGAGTGTGCACGCTTCGATGAGTCAAACGTTGGAGGACGCGTTCAAGAGTTGGCAGTTCGATATTCTGATTCCGTTCGAGCGCGCGTATCGTACCGATGTCGTCGAAGAAATCGCGCGCAGAGTGCCCGGCGTGGTCAACGTCGAGTCGTGGGGGTACATCCAAGCGCGTCGTCTGCGCGCGGATGAAAGCGAAAGTGAAGCATTGACGTTGTTCGCGCCACCCGCGCAAACGAAAATGGTGCAACCCGAAATCGTCGCGGGGCGTTGGCTATTGCCCGATGACGAGAATGCTATCGTGGTGAGTTTGGACACGCTGCGCGCCGAACCCGATCTCAAATTGGGTGACGAAATCACGCTCAAGATCATCGGGCGCAAGACCACGTGGCGCATCGTGGGGATTATGCGCGTGGTTGGATTTCGTGGCGGTGCCGGTATCGCGTATGTCAACTATCCGTACTATGCACGCGTGATTGGACAAATCGGGCGCGCGGGGAGTGTGCAAATCGTCACAGAACAACACGATGCGCGCTCGCAACTGCAGTTGAAACAAACTTTGGAGGAACGCTATCGTGCGGCGGGAGTGCGCGCGTCGTCGGCAGGAATTACGAGTGGACAGATTCGTGAGAATAGTCAAGTGTTCTTCAACATCATCACCGCGCTCTTGCTCGTGATGGCGTTGTTGATGGCAATCGTCGGCGGTTTGGGTTTGATGGGCACAATGTCGTTGAATGTGTTAGAGCGCACGCGCGAAATCGGTGTGATGCGCGCGATCGGCGCGTCGAACGGCGCGGTGCGCGGCATCATTCTCACCGAAGGTGTCGTCGTTGGTTTGTTGAGCGCGCTCGTCGCCATCGTCTTGTCGTTTCCGCTGGGGCGCGCGCTCGGCATTCTGGTCGGCGAAGCGTTGTTTCAACTACCGCTCAGTTATGCTGTTTCTGGAATTGGGATTATAATGTGGTTGATAATCGTCGTGATTTTGTCACTTGTCGCCAGTTTCTTACCCGCGCATCGCGCGTCGCGACTCACGGTGCGCGAGGTGTTGGCGTATGAGTGAGACGTGAGACGTGAGGAGTGAGGCGTGAGGCGTGAGACGTGGTTCACGTATCACGCATCACGCATCACGCATCACGCATCAC